>JBDKUO010000064.1 GCA_039679645.1 Armatimonadota bacterium | reverse complement strand
CGTCCATTTATTGCTCCTTTCAGAAACTTTGAGCGGTTCCTGAAACTGAGCATGATGGACGACTCCAGCATATGTCAAACTATGGGAGTCTCCCCGGCAAAGCCGGGGGTTTACCCTTATCAATTAGACCACTACACCTGTCGCCCATGTCAATCTCATATATCGGAAGATGATTATATCGATAAGATGAGGAAGATGATTTGCAGTTCTGATGGATCATACTATGTGTTGGTGGCTGCAAATGCTGATAAAGAGCCTTTAGGGAAAATAAGATCGTTCGATTACAACCCAAGAAACCACAGTGCAGAGTTTGGATATTACTTACCGAAGCAAAATCGAAATAAAGGGTTGGGCAGCATAATGCTGCGGCAGTTTGTTGGATTATCGTTTGGTGACAGCAAATACAATCTCAATAAGCTATATGCAACAACATCATCCGGCAATATTCCTTCAGTTAGGCTCCTTGAGAAGTGCGGCTTTACAATGGATGGCAGGCAAAGAGAGCATTATTGGATTGATGGAAAACGATATGACCAGCTTATATATTCAATAATGCGGTCGGAATGGGATGTCGCAAATTCAGCTTAGTTTCGGTGTTTTGCAACTGATATTGACAGCCTGGCTGGTTGGAGATAGAATACGGGTGAGGTTGTTATATTATGATTGGCTATGCGCTCGGCAGTTTCGGGAATGAATTCCCGAAACACCAACCATTCTAGCGTTGCCAAATCTTTACAAGAATTATTATTAAGCATGTGACGCAGGCAAGGAGGATGTTGGCAACAAAGCATATAATTATAAATACTAAATAGTATGTTGGGTGAGAGGGTAACTATGGATAATACTAAAAGACCATTATGGGTAAGTGTTGCAGGGTGGTATGTGACGATTTTTGGCTTATTTGGTTTTATAGTTCCACTGATGATCCCTTTTTCGTCAGTTTTTCGGCTGACAATTCAGACTTCTGGCGGTTCCGTAGTGTTTGTTTTTGCTTATAGTCTGATATATGCTATTCTCCGCACAATTGCAGGAATCGGTATTCTCAATGGCTGTAACTGGAGTCGTTTCCTCTATCCAACCGTAGTGCTTGGTGGAATCATTGTTTCGTTTTTCCTGTATGATGTTCCTAATAATTCTGCTCGTCAATCAGGAATTTACTTTCGTCGTATTGCAGACGTAGCAGCATTTGCTCTCCTCGTTAGGTCAGACGCCTCTCGATTTTTCGCAAAGGACAAAATGTCACCAGATACCACTAAAGTAGAATCATGAATATTGGTATTTCGGGATTTGTTGCTTCGGCACCAGTTGATTTTCAGATGGCTATCAATCTCGTACTGCATCGGTGCCGGAGCCGCCATGCGCGCCAACCTTTAATATCACTTATCCCGTCCGGCGGTTTCAGCAGTTAATGAGAACTTTATATAGCTTTACCTGCTGCCGAAACTACAAACAACATCAGCAATAATCAATACAAAATATAAATTACTAAATCAGCCCGCAGCCTGCCGCCGACAACAAACTTTCACTTTGATTCTCCCTGCGCATTTGTTATAATGTATCGGATACCAATGGTGGGCGTCCGCTCGCCAATTTTTTGTGTGTACATATGCACTACGCAAAACCGCTTGCAAAACTGGTGGGCGAGTTTGAAAAGCTCCCTGGGATTGGACCAAAATCCGCGCAGAGGCTGGCGTTTCATGTTCTCAAAATCACTGAGGACGAGGCGCGAATGCTTGCCGACGCCGTGATGGACGTGAAAGCCCACATCAAACTCTGCCCCATTTGCTACAACTATACGGACCAGGACCGCTGCGAGGTCTGTTCGGATGCCAAACGTGACCCTTCGCTGCTGTGTGTCGTGGCCGAGCCGCGCGACGTGGTCGCGATGGAAAAGACTAATGAGTTTCGAGGACTTTATCATGTCCTGGGTGGGGTGATATCGCCCATGGACGGAGTGTCTGCTGATATGCTCAGGGTTCGAGAGCTTTTAGGGCGTATCAATGGTGGCGAGATCAAGGAGATAGTGCTCGCTACTAATCCTACGATTGAAGGCGATGCAACCGCCATGTATATAGCGCAGCTCGTCAAGCCGCTGGGTATCAAGGTTACTCGAATTGCCCACGGTATGCCGGTTGGAGGAGATATGGACTACGCCGATCAGGCGACATTGATCCAGGCCCTCCAGTGGCGAAGAGAAATATAATTTCAGTGGAAAGTGGAAAGTTGAAAGTGGAAAGTCCGGATTTGGCCGTATGCATTCACTCTCCCTCTTTCAATATTCAGCTTTCAACTCTCAACTAAGGAGATAAAATGGCACGTAAGATGAAGGGCTACGACGGCAATTCGGCAGCCGCCCATGTAGCGCATGCAACAAATGAAGTAATTGCAATATACCCGATCACGCCGAGTTCACCGATGGGCGAAGTCTCCGATGAAAAGACAGCCCGCGGCGAAAAGAATATCTGGGGAACTATCCCATCCGTTACCGAGATGCAGAGCGAGGGTGGGGCATCGGGAGCCGTGCACGGCGCACTGGCAACCGGCGCTCTGACGACCACATTTACTGCCTCGCAGGGCCTGCTGCTTATGATTCCTAACATGTATAAGATCGCCGGTGAGCTCACCTCTACGGTCTTCCATGTCACGGCCAGGAGCCTTGCCTGCGCAGCGCTCTCGATCTTCGGCGACCACAGTGACGTTATGGCCTGTCGCCAGACCGGTTTTGCAATGCTGTGCTCCAACAGCGTTCAGGAAGCGATGGACTTCGCCCTGATCGCGCAGAACGCGACTCTGGCGAGCCGCATTCCTTTCCTGCACTTTTTCGACGGTTTTCGCACCAGCCACGAGGTCCAGAAGATCGAAGAACTGACCTACGACGATATGCGCGAGATGATAGACGATGACCTCGTGATCGCACACAGAATGAGGGGTCTCTCGCCGGATCATCCGAATATGGGCGGGACCGCTCAGAACCCGGATGTCTACTTCCAGGGCCGCGAGACCTGCAACAAGTTCTATCTTGCTACCCCGAAGATCGTTCAGGATGCGATGGACAAGTTCGCGAAGATCGTCGGCAGGCAGTATAAGTTATTCGAATATGTCGGCGCACCCGATGCCGAGAGAGTCATCGTTTTGATGGGCTCCGGCGCGGAGACGGCTCACGAGACAGTCGATTGCCTGGCTGCCAAGGGCGAGAAAGTCGGTATCGTCAAGGTTCGACTCTACAGACCGTTCAGCGTGGCGGATATGGCGGCTGCTCTGCCCGCGTCAGTTAAGAAGATTGCAGTGCTTGACCGCACCAAAGAGCCGGGCTCGCTCGGCGAACCGCTCTATTTGGACGTGGTCACGGGAATCGAAGAAGCTCTTGCCGACGGTATCACATCGTTCAAGAGCGCTCCTGTGATTGTTGGCGGCAGATACGGCCTGGGCTCCAAGGAGTTCACTCCCGCGATGGTCAAGGCCGTCTTCGACAATCTCAAGGCCGACAAGCCGAAGAACCACTTCGTTGTCGGTATCAACGACGACGTCACCAACTCCAGCCTGGACTACGACCCGAGCTTCAGGACTGCTGATGAGAACACCTACAGGGCTATGTTCTACGGACTCGGCTCTGACGGAACAGTTGGCGCGAACAAGAACTCGATCAAGATCATCGGTGACGAGACAGACAACTATGCTCAGGGCTACTTCGTGTATGACTCGAAGAAGGCCGGTTCGGTCACAGTTTCTCACCTGCGATTCGGTAAGAACCCGATCCGCAGCCCGTATCTGATCGACAGCGCGAACTTCATTGCATGTCACAACCCCAGCTTCATCGAGAAGTACGACATGCTCAAGAATATAGAGCAGGGCGGCACATTCCTTTTGACCACCCCGCACAGCGCAGACAGCGTATGGGATACTCTCCCGCAGGAAGTCCAGCAGCAGATCATAGACAAGAAGCTCAAGTTCTATGTGATCGATGCTATCTCGATCGGCCACAGGATCGGACTGGGCGCCAGGATCAATATGATCATGCAGGCCGCTTTCTTCAAGCTCACAAATATCCTGCCTGAAGAGAAGGCTGTTGAGGCTATCAAGAATGCGATCAAGAAGAGCTACGGCAAGTACGGCGACAAGGTAGTCGAGATGAACTACAAGGCTGTCGAGGCCGGTATGACCGAGTTCGCCGAAGTCAAGTATCCGAACAAGGTTACCAGCACATTCAAGATGCCGCCGGTTGTCAGCGAGGATGCTCCTGAGTTTGTGAAGACTGTGACCGCAGAGATTATGGCCGGACGCGGCGACGACCTTCCTGTGAGCAAGATGCCTATAGACGGCAAGTTCATGACGGGCACGACCGCATTTGAAAAGCGCAACATTGCAGTGGATATCCCTGAGTGGGATTCTAACCTGTGTATCCAGTGTGGGTTCTGCTCACTCTATTGCCCGCATGCGGCCATCCGTATGAAGGCTTATGATGAGAGTGAGTTGGCAAAGGCCCCGGCGACGTTCAAGAGCGCAGACGGCAAGGCTCAGCTCAAGGGCAAGAAAGTTACAGTGCAGGTTGCTCCCGAGGACTGCACCGGCTGCGGACTGTGCGTGCAGAACTGCCCGGCCAAGTCCAAGGACAACCCGGATCACAAGGCTATCAATATGGTTCCGCAGGAGCCTCTGAGAGAGCCTGAGAGAGATAATTGGGACTTCTTCCTGTCACTTCCTGAGACCGATCCGACGCTCGTGAAGAAAGAGACCGTTAAGGGCAGCCAGCTTCTACCGGCTCTCTTCGAGTTCTCCGGCGCTTGCGCGGGCTGCGGCGAGACAGCGTATGTCAAGCTGGTATCTCAGCTCTTCGGCGACCGTGCAGTCATAGCTAACGCCACGGGCTGCTCATCGATCTATGGTGGAAACCTGCCTACAACTCCGTATACAACCCGCAAAGACGGCCGCGGCCCTGCGTGGTGCAACAGCCTCTTTGAGGACAATGCAGAGTTCGGTATGGGCTACAGGCTCACCATCGACAAGTTCAATCAGTTCGCAGGTGAGCTTCTTGACAAGGCCGTTGAAGACGGCGGAGTCAAGGCAGAGCTTGCTGATGCGATCAAGAATGCCGACCAGTCCACACAAGAGGGCATCGAAGCTCAGAGAGCAAGAGTTGCTGAGCTCAAGGCCGCCCTTGAGGGTGGAGTCAAGGCCGGATGCCCGACTTGCAAGCAGCTTGTAAGCCTGGCGGATTATCTGGTCAAGAAGTCGGTCTGGATCCTTGGTGGTGACGGATGGGCGTATGACATCGGTTACGGCGGGCTCGATCATGTGCTTGCAAGCGGCAAGAACGTCAACGTTCTCGTCCTGGATACCGAGGTTTACTCCAATACCGGCGGCCAGATGTCCAAGTCTACCCCGAGGGGCGCTGTGGCGAAGTTCGCTGCAGGCGGCAAGGCGGCAGGCAAGAAAGACCTGGCTATGATGGCGATGACTTACGGCAACGTATATGCGGCACGAGTCTCTTTGGCCGATCCGAACCATCTGGTAAAGACACTCGTCGAGGCTGAGGCTTACGATGGTCCGTCGATCATCATCTGCTACTCACACTGCATCGCGCACGGTATCAACAACACGTTCGGCGTTGATGAGCAGAAGAAGGCGATCGCCTGCGGTCACTGGCCGTTGTTCAGATACAATCCTGACAAGGCCGCCAAGGGTGAGAACCCGGTCTCTCTGGACAGCAAAGAGCCGAGCATGTCCTTCGAGGAATATGCATACGGTGAGAACCGATATCGGGTCCTCAAAAAGATCAACCCGGATGCGGCTGCCAAGCTGATGTGTGAGGCCGAGGTGGACGTAAAGAACCGCTGGAAGACATACAAAGAGCTTTCTGAGGCTACTTTTACGAGCCCCGAGTGTGAATGCGGCGGCTGCGACAAGGCATAATCGCGAAAACGCGAAAGAAACAAATAGAATGGCCCGGCAAAAGCCGGGTCATTTTTGTGTACTGTGTGTTTCAGAATTTAAGCGAAGCGACATTTCTGAAACATCAAATGAGTCTCTGAATATTGACAGGCTGGCTTGTTGAAGATAGAATGCGGGTGAGGTTGTTGGCGTTAGGTTGGTTCGTTTCGGGAACAAGTTCCCGAAATACCAAAATGATGTTACAGATTGGCGGAGGACAACGGGCTTGTGGTAGCCCAACGTCGGAGGTAATTGATGGACTGGAAGCTTTGGTTAGTAGAGTGGAATCGGCGATATGATATTCACAAGTTTGGTTGGCTAGGTGCATGTTATTGCGTTGCAACGGCAGTGTGTATTATCGGACTTGGATTGCTCCTTGCGTATCTGTTTCCATCATGCCGACATACTATCGGGATTGCTACAATGATCCTTTGTGGATTTGGAGTTGGATTTGTGTACGAACGCCATAGCGGCCCTCTGTTGTTGCTTTTAATTTTTGCAGTCATATTTGCGGTCAGAGCTTTTGATTGGAAAGCACCATATCTCATCAGTATTGGATGGATTGCACTGTGGATTATTCTTCCACTAGTTGGTTTTGGTTTCAGCTATCTTGTTTCTTATGCTGCAAGAACGACAGGCCAATCAAATGGATGAAGATAGCTTAGCATAAGTTCTCGCATTTTGGTGTTTCGGGAACTTGGAAGCTGTCTCAAAAAGAATAAGCGAAGAGACATGAATTTGCGGTATAGTTGTCGAACTCCTATATGGGAGGATTGATGTAATGCCGCGATTCAAGGAAATGCCACAGGACCCGAAGCAGATATGG
>JBDKUO010000063.1 GCA_039679645.1 Armatimonadota bacterium | reverse complement strand
AAGGCTGAAATACTGCCGGATGTGCCAGTTTGTTGCTCGCTTTTGAACTCTGAGACATTCAAGGCTACTTATGAAATCAGCTGTCGGCATAAAATGCGCTCAAAATAACGTCTATCGCAATTGCCTCGGCATTATCCTGTTTGCACGCACCTGTGTGATATAATATTCAGGCACTATTTTCCGAAGGGATGTTCACGAATTGATTCAAGACGTTGTAGCAAGAGCGATAAATAAGATACTCTCCACCAAGGAGGTCGCTTTCAATATTCCTCCCAAGCGTGAGTTTGGAGACTTCTCCACAGCCGTTTGTCTGGCACAGGCCAAAATACAAAAACGCGCTCCAATGCAGATTGCGCAGGATGTGAAGGCACAGCTCGAACAGTTAAAGCTGCCATTTGTCAGCGAAATTCTTGTTACTCCTCCGGGATATCTCAACTTCAAAATCGACCAGCCGGAGTACGTCAAGTCCATCATAGGCAAAGTCGCCAAGGAAGGCGAAAGATACGGCTGCTCGAATGTCGGGCGCATGCGCAAAATTCTGATTGAGCACACTAATGTGAACCCAAACAAAGCCATGCACATCGGGCACCTGCGCAACGCCATCATAGGCGACAGCGTCGTCCGAATCTTGAGAAAACTCAACTACAATGTCGAGGCGTGCAATTATATAGACGATACTGGCGTGCAAGTTGCGGATGTGGTCGTGGCGATGCTATATATGGACGAGCCGAAATATCAGGGCGGCAGTGATCTGAGCGCTATCTGGGCTAAGTGGGACAAGTCGAAGTCGTTCGATTACTGGTGCTGGGACGTATATTCCCACGTAGCTCAGGCATATGAGAATGACGAAGCGCTCAAAGCCAAACGCGCTGAGGTCCTGCATGCGGTCGAAAGCCAGAACAGCGCTCTCGCAAAGTTTGCAAAAGAGGTTGCCACGAAGATTGTCGAGGCGCACCTTGCGACCGTGAGCCGTCTGAATGTTTATTATAATCTGCTGAACTGGGAATCGGATATATTTTTGCGAGGGTTCTGGAAGAAGGCATTTGCGCTGCTCAAATCATCCGGCGCGATAGTCCACGAAACCGAAGGACCCAACGCAGGATGCTGGATCGTCAAATTCGGGCGAGGAGTGTTTCAGACCGAAAGCGGCCTAAAGAGTGAAGACAAGGTGCTCGTCCGCTCCAATGGAACCGTCACATATACAGGCAAGGATATAGCTTACCAGATGTGGAAGTTCGGCGTGCTGGGACGCGATTTTCAGTATAAGCTCTGGGGCATTCAGCCTAACGGCAGCGAACTCTGGACCACCTCGCCGGACGGTATGGACATGGACCGTTTCGGCAGAGCGGAGAAGGTCATAAACGTAATCGACGTCCGCCAGAGCTATCCGCAGCAGATCGTCTACAGTTGTCTGCGCAAACTCGGATATAAAAAGCAGGCGAGAAACTCGACTCATCTGGACTATGAGGTCGTGGTGCTGTCTAACGCAGCGGCGGCGGAACTGGGTATGGATGTAGATGCCGACAATCAGGGAACACAGGCGATGTCTGGGCGCAAAGGCCTCGGTGTAAAGGGCGACGACCTGATAAACACCATGGTCAAACGGCTCTCGGAGAAGGTCAATAAGGAAGAAAATGCTCATATTCTGGCGGCATCGGCGATCCGCTACTTCATGTCCAGAATATCCACAGGCAAGATTATAGTATTCGACTTCGATGAGGCTCTTCGCACTACGGGAGACACCGGCGTCTACTGCCAATACGCCCATGCCAGAGCCTGCAGCATTTTAGCCAGAGCCGTCCAGGCATACCCCGGCATATCCACACGTTTACAAAAAAGCCTGCTACTTCCGGACAAGATAACCGTGCCCGAAGAGAACCTGATAAAGAAGATAGACGAGTTCGGCTCCGTGCTCAAGAAGGCGGGCAAAGAACTCTCCCCTGCTCCGCTCGCTCACTACGCTTTCGAGCTTGCAACGGTCTTTACAGAGTTTTACGAGACACCCGACCCGGAGGTGGCTCAGCAGACCCCATTCATCAAGATTGAGGACCCGATCTTGCGCAGTTATCGCCTTACACTGGTGAACACTTTCCGCCAGACTATAGCAAACTGCCTGGATGCGCTGGGAATCGTTCCGCTGGAACATATATAGGTATAAGGCTCGACTTGGAGTCATTCCCTGCAGGGCCAACGCACGAGTTACAAAAACATGAACGCCTGATAGGTGACGATTTCCGAATCGTCACCTTAATGCCGAATTGGGGTCTCCGAACCCCGTAACCTTTGCTGGAATAGCCGGATTCGGAGATCCGGCACTGGTTCTTGGGTAAGGATTCGGAGATCCTTACCCATCATAGGCTCGACTTGAAGTCATTCCCTGTCCAAATTGTGTAACAGCTCACTCTTCGTGAGAATCTGAAAAAAGTTTGTGTATTCACTACAAGTGTGCAGGTACTTCGGCAGGCGCTGCCTAAGTAGTGTGCATGGAGAAACCGACTTACGAAGAACTGGTTGCTG
>JBDKUO010000062.1 GCA_039679645.1 Armatimonadota bacterium | reverse complement strand
AGGCTGAAATACTGCCGGATGTGCCAGTTTGTTGCTCGCTTTTGAACTCTGAGACATTCAAGGCTACTTATGAAATCAGCTGTCGGCATAAAATGCGCTCAAAATAACGTCTATCGCAATTGCCTCTCTAAAAATCTATTTGACACAGCGGAAAGTCAGAGGTATACTGACTTTAGACTAAGAAGGAGGTGGTGGCTTTATGGATTATAGTCAACGAGGTGACTGTGCAGGCTAGTGTTTTAGCCTGTGGTCGTTTCGACCACCTTGGTCATGAATGTTGGCCCTCGCGCGGAAGCCTCAACTATCCGTGTGGGTAGGAAATCAAATTGCCGCCGCTTATCGTAAGCGGCGGCAATTTATGTATTTGTCCCAAGTTTCCCCGAAATAAAATCCTCTGATATGGGTAAAAAAACTCTCCATTTATACCGACAACATATGGCATAACAGTTCCAAATAATACGCGTATGCATGAAATACGCGCACTGGTCATTTTGAGGGAACTTTGTGAACCAATCGCACGTCTCATGTACGAATGCGATGAGGCGTGTGGGTTCGGCGCAAAATGTGACTAAGTAGTTTGATAGTGGCCATCAATGTTGGTATAATTACCAAGAATTGGTAGGTCTGTTATGTCAAGCACTGACGTCGCATTAGCGCGGTCGGTGCTTGATTGCTTTGTCAAGGAGTGATGTCCGATGCAAGCCGAAAGAGAAATCGTGTTGACCGCAGGCGGTCTGAAAAAGATAGAAGACGAACTCGATCAACTTCGAACGGTTGGTCGTAAGCGTGTTGCCGAGCGAATTCGTGAATCCATGCAGTTGGCAGGCGAACTCAATGACAATTCTGAGTTTGATGACGCAAAGAACGAGCAGGCCTTCATTGAAGGGCGGATTGACGAGCTCAAGGAAATACTCGCGACAGCGCGGGTGATCGAAGATATGGAGGTGCTCACAGACGCTGTGAGCATAGGCTCGATAGTCAGGGTCAGGGATCTGGAGAACAAGGACGATTGGGAATGGACCATAGTTGGTACGGTTGAAGCTAACCCGGCAGAGGACCGTATTTCCAACGAGTCGCCGGTCGGAGAAGCTCTTATGGGCAAAAAAGTCGGGGAGATCGCAGTTGTAGAGATCCCGGCAGGACTTGCAAAGTATGAGATACTGAGCATTCGCAAGTAAGAGGAATTTTTATCAGAACAAGCGAACAATAACCTGCGGGCTCGCTCCCCGCAGGTTTTTTTGTACTTGGTTTATCCCCCTCCAGGTAAGATACCTGAAGGGATAAAACTATGGTAACAGGCAGTTAACTGAACGGTGATTGGTCCGGGCTTTTTGCTCTCCACTCCCCGCTCTGAGCTTATTGAGGAGACTGACATTGGAAGAACATTTGATTCCTGAAGATGAACTTATCAAGGCAAGGGTCGAAAAGCTGGAGAAGATGAAATCTCTGGGCAAAGACCCGTTCGCCCTGGAAAAATATAAGCGCAGTGCGGCGGTCAAATCCAACGACGGAAATGAAAAATGCGTCGAGCCTTACAGCGCAGACGTGATAGCCGCCTACGAAGAGAACGAGCCAAAAGAGGGCGAAGAGGCCAAGGCAAAAGTTGAAGTGAGCCTTGCCGGAAGAGTTGTCTCACTTCGACTGATGGGCAAAGCTGCGTTCGTGCATATTCAGGATCGCAAGGGCAGGGTGCAGGTCTATTTCAAGCGGGATGATCTCGGCGATGATTATGAGCTGGTTAAGCTGCTCGACCTCGGCGACTTCATAGGCGTGACGGGTTATATGTTCCGCACGCGCACCGGCGAGGTCTCGGTCCATGCCGGCTCGATAACCGTGCTCACAAAATCGATCAGGCCAATACCGTTCGGCAAGGAAAAGGGCGATCAGCATTGGTACGGCCTGCAGGATGTGGAGCAGCGCTACCGGCAGAGACACATCGACCTTATTACCAATGCCGAAAGCCGCGACACATTTATCAAGCGGACCATGATCTTGCGGGCAATTCGCGATTTCTATGACAGCCGCGGATATCTTGAAGTCGAGACACCTGTGCTTCAGGCGGTGGCGGGCGGCGCGGCAGCCAGGCCTTTTCTGACTTATCACAACGCGCTTGAGCACGAGTTTCACTTGAGAATATCTCTCGAACTATACCTCAAGCGCCTGATTATAGGTGGGCTGGAAAAGGTATATGAGATCGGGCGCGTGTTCAGAAATGAAGGCCTTTCGACCCGCCATAACCCGGAGTTCACTCTCCTCGAAAGCTATGAGGCATACGCGAACCTGGAAGATATGATGAGTCTTTTCGAAGAGCTGTTCAACTATATCAGCAAGACCCTCTACGGTGGGCCCAAGATCCCGTACCAGGGGCAGACAATCGACTTTACCGCCCCCTGGACCAGGATGCCGATTCTTGAAGGTATAGAGAAATATTCCGGCATAAAGCCGGATGCATTTGACAGCCTCGCTAGCGCGCTTGCAGCCATGGAAAAACTCGGACTGCCCACTGAAGGCGAGCATGTGGTCGGCGGCATTATAGAGAAGATATACGAGAGGTTCGTGGAGCCTCACCTGATCCAGCCGACATTTGTCACCGACTTCCCTCTGGAGACTTCTCCACTGGCCAAGAAGGTGCCCGGCAACGATAAGTTTGTGCGCAGGTTTGACCTCTATATCGGCGGCAAGGAGATTGCTCAAGCCAACTCAGAGCTTAATGATCCTATAGATCAGAAGGAACGCTTTGTGGCTCAGGCTGCAATGCGCGCAGAGGGCGACGAAGACACGCAGCCTACTGACGACGACTTTGTTAGAGCGATGGAATACGGCATGCCGCCCAACGGCGGGCTGGGCTTCGGCATCGACCGGTTGGTAATGCTCTTTACCGATCAGGACGCAATTCGAGATGTCATTCTATTCCCGCAGATGAAGCCGGAAAAATAGGTGTTAGGTGTTAGGTAACAGGCACTAGTAATAGTTGTTGGTCGGGGGTATTCTTACCCCCGACCAGTCTTCAAGGGCATTCCTGCCCTGAATACTACTGCCTGCTCACTTCTCTTGTCTTTGCAATAAGCTGGTTTTCCACAATCTCGTCAGATTCCAGCAGCCCATCTCGAAAACGCAGTATTCTCTTGCAGTGCCGGGCTATGTCAGGCTCGTGGGTAACAATCACAACTGTCTTTCCGGCATTGTTGAGGCTCTGGAAGATGGCCATGATCTCCTCACCTGTGGCGGTATCGAGGTTGCCGGTAGGCTCATCTCCGAACATTACCGGCGGGTCGTTTACCAGCGCCCGAGCAATCGCGACACGCTGCTGCTCACCGCCGGAAAGCTGCATTGGCGTGTGGTGGATGCGCCCGGCCAATCCGACAGAGTCTAGAGCCATTCTGGCGTATTTCCTGTCTCTGGGCTCGGACGAATACATCATCGGCAGCATGGTGTTCTTGAGCGCGGACATCTTCGGCAGCAGATTAAAGCTCTGGAAGACAAAACCAATCTTACGGTTTCTGACATGGGCGCGCTGGGCGTCACTGAGCTTGCTTGCATCAGTATCGTCGAGCATATATGTGCCTGAAGTCGGCCTGTCCAGGCAGCCGATTATGTTCATCAGAGTGGATTTGCCGGAGCCTGATGGTCCCATGATTGCCACGAACTCGCCCGGCTCTACGCTGAACGACACGCCCCGAAGCGCAGGGACTTCCACGCTGCCTATCTTATATGTTTTTTTCAGGTCTATAACTTCAATAAGCGGCATTTACTTGCGCCCTCACCCAAATAATCAATATCAAATATAAAATAATAAATCTCACTTAGCCGTATCTCAGGGCTTCTATCGGGTCTACCATGGCTGCTCTGACAGCCGGGTACAGTCCGAAGACGACTCCCACAAAGACCGATACGCCGAATGAAAGCGCTATCGCCTGTGTCGATACGACCGTGCGCCAGTCTGCATAGATAGAGATGGCGCGCGCCCCGCCAATACCCAGCGCGACACCTATAAGACCGCCCAGACAGGTAATAACCAGTGCCTCCAGCATAAACTGTCGCACAATGTCCCATCTGGTTGCCCCGATGCAGCGCCGCACTCCTATCTCACGAGTGCGCTGGCTCACTGTGGCGAGCATGATGTTCATAATGCCGATGCCGCCCACAAGCAGCGATATACTTGCAATCGCCGCCATTACAATGTTGAATATGCGCTGTGTCTGCTGGCTCTGATGGAGCAGTTCGGCGGGAATGATGATCTCATAATCGCGAATCCCGCGGTGCTGCCTGTTCATTACCGATCTGATCACCGATGCAGTCTGCACGGCGGCATCTTCTCCGCTAAGCTGTACTATGATTTCGGAAATGGTGCTGTCGGAGAGACTGTGTCGGCTGTTCATTTTGCCTATCATGGACCTGAGCGTGGATATGTTGGCAGGCATCGCCTGCTGAGAAAACATCTGGTAGTCGCTGAAAGATATCGTTATAGGGATATAGATGTCCGAGTTGAGGTCGCGAAGGGCGGAAAATGCCTTGGCCGAGCCTATTTCTTTCGCCTCCATAAGACCCACTACCCTAAAGACACGGCTTTGTATTTTGACCGTCTTACCGATAGGATCATCAAAGCCGAAAAGCTCGCGCTTGGCAGCCGCGCCCAGCACACAGACCGGCGAGTTCTCCTTAATGTCCTGATCCATCAGAAATCGTCCGCGAAGCAGCTTTGAGCGTGACGCTTCATCATAACCGGCGGTAGTTCCTACTACCTTGACTGGAACAGGCTCCTCCCCGACCCTCACGTCGGCAAAGACTTCGCGAAGAGGGACCACGCGCCGAGCATATTCACATACTTGTCTTATGCTGCCTACATCAGAATATTTGAGTCCGAAAGGGGACCGCTCCTCAGCCTTTTGCAGAAGCTCCCCCGCAATTGTGGCGCGCTTCACATGCACTACATCGATCCCCATAAGCCTGATCTGGTCCAGTGCTTCCTGTTTCGCGCCCTCACCTATCGAGACCATCGCGATTACTGCCGCCACGCCGAAGATTACCCCGAGCATAGTCAGCATGGAGCGCAGCTTGTGCGATAGAAGCTCAGTGAGACCGGTGTGTATGGCGTCGAAAATACCCATGTCAGTCCTTGGATGCCCCCGGTAGCGGAGCGGGCTTCTTTTTTTCTTTTTGTTTGTCTTTCTTTGCGTCGGGGTTTTTCGCGCCTGACTCCTGCTGATCGAGTGGTTTAGTCGGGTCGCGCAGAGCAATAATCTGACCGGCTTTCACACCTTTAGTCAGGCAGATGAAGTTGTCATTGTGCTTGCCGGTTTTAACTTTGGTCTGCACAAACCGCTTGCCGTCTTTTACAAAGACATATGTCTTGCCGCTGCGTTCAACTACGGATTCTATGGGCACAAAGATCGCCTTCTTTTGAGAGTCGCAAATAAACTCGGCATCAGCGCTCATTCCGGGCTTGATGGTCTTGGGATTGCTTTCCTTGACGGCAATGACGACCTCAAAATTCTTACGCCCCGGTGTGTCACCCTCCCAAGGATTAGATTCCACCGCCAGGCTGGAAATATCTTTCACTGTTCCATGGAAAATCTTATCGGGTATAGCCTCGAGCCTTACTAAAACAGGCATTCCGAGCTTAAGCTTTGGCGCGTCCGATTCGCCGACCTGGAGCCTTACCTGCATGCTGGTGAGGTCCGGCAACTGGCAGACAATCTGTTGGGGGCGAAGAGTATCACCCTCTTTTAGCTTCCGTCGGCCGTCGGCAGTCCAGTCTTTTGAAATCACTACCATCCCTGCCGCAGGAGCCGTTATGACGGCTTTTTTAATCCGGCTCTGCACCTCTTCCAGGCTCGACTTGGCCATGCTTGCGGAGAACTCTCTGTTGCGCACTTCCGATTCTTTTTGCGTCTGTTTGTTTGCAACTTCCTTTTTCTTTAGTTCAAGGGTCATCTCACCTTTTTTGACCGTCAAATTCTTGGAGCGCAGATCTATCTCCGCCTGATCCGCCTGATCGCGTGGTATCAGCTTCTCTTCAGCGAGATGCCGTTTTTTCGTAAGTTGTTCTGCAGCGCGCTCACTCTCGCTTTTATTAAAATCCAGATCAGCCTGCTGCTGCGCAACTTCCGTTTCGTTGGACTTGGCAAGTATCTCCATTTCGGATTTTACTCTCTTGACGTCAGCCAGAGCGTTTTGATAGTTCAATTCCTGTGTTTTGGCATCACGCTCTATATCCGACGTGTCCAACTGAACAATTTTTTCTCCGGGTGAGACTACTTTGCCTTCGGGGGCAAGAAAAATGATCTTTCCATTTATTTCGCTGATGATCGGCACTGAATTCTCAGCCTCCAGAGTTCCGATCTCATGGAAACTGATCGTGAAATTGCCGCTTTTGACTTTGGCGGTAGGAACAAATGCCTCAGTCTTCTTCGGGACCATATATTGCTTATAGAGCGGCACGCCCCAATACTGTGCGGCAAAGACCACAGCCACCAGCATAAATGTTCTGCCAGACCAAAGTTTTATCTGTCGCTTCATTTAACCCCCATTATTGTCAGGTCTTCGCCCATGGCGCATTTCAAGTTCACTGCCGCCAGATAGAGTGAGACTTTTGCTGATATGAGTGAGTTTTGAACCTGTGTGAGCGCTTCCTGTGCATTCAGGACTTCCTGGTTATCCGTCAGACCCTCGTCGACTCGTATCTGAGCCATTCGCAAGTTGTCTTCAGCTACCGCGAGGTTTTGTCCGTATATATCTACGGTTGTATTTGCCCGCTGCAGATCGCGATATGCTTCTCTTACCTGCTGGGCAATTTGCTCCATTTCATACACTCTCATTCTACGCTTGGTCTGCAGATTCGTCTCGGCGATACTGTGCCTCTCCACGAGTGATCGCTTGTCCAGGGGCACTGAATACTCCAAACCCGCCGTCAGATTGCCTGCATCCCAAATGGAGTGTGAGAGCAGCCCTGTATCGTCAGACGATGAGTAGAAACTTGCAACAAGGTCCAGTCCAGGCTTAAGATTATCTTGTGCGATAGCCAGAGTGCGGGATAACTCTGAAAGCTCGGTGTCATACACATCAAGCTCTGCGCGATTTTTCAACGCTTCTTCCATGGCAGCAGCCAGGTCCGGCAGATTACCTATTGAACTTGGTTCGGGTATCGGTTCAATAAGCTCCGGCTTTTTTCCAATACCGGAGCCGAGTGCGATCATCAGTGAGTCGAGAGCGGCTTCAGCCGCCTGCTTTTGCACATTTAGCTCATTCTCGGTTTGGGCGACTCTTATCTCAGCCCGCGATGCCTCGATCTCAGCGACGAGTCCCTCGGCTGCGCGCTTTTTTGCTCCATCCGCTACTGCCTTGGCGATTGTCACCGCCTGCTCCTGCACTTTGACCTGCTCGCGTGCAAGCACTGCGCCGTAATATTTCTGGACAACCGATTGCACAGTCGATTGAGTGGTGAGGTATAACTGCTTTTCCTCTATAGACGCGCTGTTACGTGCTCCAATAACTTCAATGGCCTTCGAAGAGAGTAATCCTCTGCCCTTTCCCAATGGGTGCTTAAGCGAAAGCGACACAGTGTTATCATCATCACCTGATGCCATTGGAGTCAAGTTCAGAGATGCCTGGGTGCCGGCTAAGTTCTCATATCTAGCATTTCCAAAAAGCTGGCTTGAACTGCTCTTGTCATATGAATTTTGCTCGAAATATGATGTGGTACCTAGATTGATGCTCGTCTTGATGTTGGCAATTCTGAGGCTTGACAGTGAGTTTAAGCGTGAGTCTCTGGCGCTCTGCAAACTCGCATTGCTTTGAAGAGCCATGGCGACTGCATCCGTCAGCGAGAGCTTATCCGGCATTTCATCGCTAAAAACAGTTCCGCTTACAAAAGTGACAATAAGGGAGAGTGCTGCAATAGTAAAGCGAGTATACAAGGAAAATCGGGTCATTTCACTTCCTTTGTAGATATAAAACTACTGGTTGGTAAAATTAAGCACTGCGATACTTCCATAATATATGATGCTCGGCAGCCGTATATTGTTCAACGTCTACGCTGAATTTCTTTGTAATATTTTTGTGAAATTGTTATTCCGAATCAGATCTGTATCTGACGCCAGTCGCCCCACTTAAACCATGACGCAACCCATATGCCCGATATTACCGTTGATGTTGCCATTCCTATCCAGGCTCCCGTGCTTCCCATGCCCAGCGGTACGGCCAAAGCCCATGCCAGCGGCAGCCGGATCACATAACTTGTGAAGAAAGTAATCCATGCGGGGATGCGGGTTTCGCCAGCTCCCTGCAGCGCTCCCCGCAGCACCATGTTGACCGCCAGAAAAGGTTCCGAAACCGCGTTTATCCTAAGGTAGGCTACAATTATCGGGATCAGTGACGCCTCCTGGGTGAACATCCGGGCAAGATAACCCGGCGCTGCAATAAAGACCGCCGCCACAGCCGACATAATCGCCACAGCCTGCCATGTTGCAATCCATGCGCTGTGTTCGGCTCGATCCAGCCTGCCTGCCCCAAGGTTTTGACCGACCAGTGGAGTAGCGGCCATGCCGAAAGCTGCCCCGGGCATAAATGCAAGAGACTCAATAGTTATGGCGACTGTATAGCCCGCCTGCGCAAGCGTGCCCTGATAGCCGGGCAGCATCGCCAGGATTTTAATAAACACTACCGCGGCGGAGGTCCAGAGCACATTCTGGATCATGGCAGGCCATCCTATTCTCATAATCCGGGCAAACCACCCCATATGTGGCTTGAAGTGGCTCATAGATTCTCTGAGCACAGAGCGGCGCAGGAACCAGAACATAATGACCATACCGAAGATGCGGGATATACCGGTCGAAATCGCCGCACCCTTAACACCCAGCATAGGGAATGGACCTATTCCGAAGATTAACAGCCAGTCGAAGAGCACATTAATAGCAATCACTGCTGCGCCGGCATAGAGAGGGCTCCTGACATCACCCGCGCTGCGCAGCACAGACGTTATAGTCATGTAGAGGAACATCGGGATGGATGAATACGCAACGATAGCGCTATAGCTCCCCGACAGGCCGATAACGCCGTCTTTAGCGCCTATCAGGCTGACCAGATAATGCGGCCAAAGCATCAACGGGATCGCCGTCACAACCCCGCCTACTACTGAGAGTATGAGCGATTGCCTTGTAGTCTCATCGGCATCTGAATACTGCTGCGCACCCAGGAACCTTGCAACCAAGGCGGATGCGCCGACAGATAGACCAATGGTGAACGCGAACTGGACCATCAAGGCCGCTCCGCCGATCCCGACTGCCGCAAGCGCATCAGTGGCATCAGGGAGCCTGCCTACAAACATGCGGTTGATTATGTTATATGCGGTCTGGATAATGGTATTGACGGCTGTCGGCCAGGCCAGATACCACACTGCGCTCCAGACTCGCCCGGATATAATTATCTCGCTGGCGGCGTTGGGTCTGCGCGCGTTGTTCATCAGCCCAGGCGCTTTCTGAGCCGCGCAAAAAGAAAAGCATTAATCAGCAGTGCCGCAAGACACATGCACAGCGCGCATCGCATGCTGGATGAGTCTGCGACACGACCGACAAGCGGGCCAACTATAGCGCTGCCCAGTGAGCCAGCAGCCGCAAGTATTCCAATTACCCCGCCCGATTGCGACGGATAAGCGCCGCCTGCACAGCTCATAATTGTAGGCCATACCGGCCCCATACACAATCCGAACAGGAAGATCATGGTCATAGACACAGCGACAGTATGTGTGCTCAACAAAATCGCCTCGCATATAGAGGCAAGAATCAGGCTGGCTCCGATCAGCTTTACATCTGAAATACGCTTCGATACTTTTGCTGCAGATACTCTTCCTGCTCCTGTGCCTAACCAGAATACGGCTACTGAGGCCGCCGCCACCGGAGCTGCCGCTTTTATATCTGAGGTAAGAAAAGTAGCCAGCCAGTTTGCAGTCCCTGACTCGGCGCTTACATAGAGCATAATACCTAGGCCGAGCCAGATCACAAGCGGGTCTTTGATAAGCGTGCGCCAGTCGCCGCCTTCATTGTCGCCGTTGATCGGCTTTTCTTTATAAAAGGCTAATGTTGCAATTGCTGCCAAGCCTGCCAGAATGCATATCCCGGCAGAGTCCTGAAAAGCTGCTCGCCAACCGATACCGGCTCTCAGCATACGCGCTGTTGCGGCAGGACCAATGACCGCACCGGCTGCAAATGCCACCTGGCCGAAATTGGTCATAGCCCTGCGCTTCGCGCCCATATATAAATCGGCGACGAGTGCAGTCCCCAAACCCTCTGTAAGACCCGCGCCGATACCGGCGATAGTAATCGCCACTAGTGCCATATTGAAACTATCCGCACGAGCAAAGATAATCATCCCGACAGCCATGCACACGTTTCCGAAAGCAATGGGAGGCATTTTGCCGATGCGATCTCCATAATGGCCGCCGACTATAACCGCAGCCAGAAACGCAAACATAAACAGCCGGAATATCCATCCGAGTTGGGTTACCGAGACGCCATAGGTGCGCTTTATCTCCATAATGGCTGCCGGGACAATGGTCGCTATAATTGCACATGCAAACATGCTCGCAAACGCAGCTATGGTTGCAAGTCGTTTATATCCAGTGTACTCTTTCAATTAAAACTCCGATATTGCAATGGAAAGTTGGACTTTGCCCCCAATTCCCATTAAAAGCTGACTATCTCAATTCCACCAAGCAGACCATATGGGAATACGTTTATCTGCTCTCGCAGAATATTATCATCTTCAAAGGCCTCCGGGCTGCACCAACTATTATCATCTCCAATTTGCTCATGCAGCGGTCCCCATGCATTTTGCAGGCTCGAGACCACCTCTATTTCCAGAAGGTTTTTACCGGATCGGACAAAGCCGGTCAGATCGATCTCATATGGCCGCCAGAGGATTTCGCCCGCCTCCTTGCCGTTCACACGGACCTTATAGAGACTACCCGACGGCCTGACCAGCCGCACGAACACATTGGCGTTTTTTTCTGCAAAGAACTCGGTCTTGTAGATCATTCGACCCGTGTAGAATGGGTAGCCCTGATCGGTCCATGTCCCGGCCTTGAGCTTGGACGGCTCAGCGACAATCTTTCCGCGGAGAGCATCGACCAGCTCTACGCCGAAGTCACCGACGATATATGCCGGCTCGACCTCGGTCAAAAAATTATAATCGAGTGCAAAGTCCATCACGTTATCGCCCTGCTTCACAAGCTGGGTGATCTCGACTTTGCCGAAGGCTCTATCCCAGTGCCAGCTCTTGTCGGCAAGATCGACTGCAGTGCCGTTTACCGTAAGGCTTCCCTTCTCGATATCCTCGATTACTGCAAAGGACTTGGGCTTATTGAGATCACTGGTGAACTTGTATCGCAGGACGATTTTACCGCCCTTGTCATCAAATAAGTGCTTGCGGATAGCAACCCAAGGCTGCCACTCCAGAGCAGGGGTGGTGCCGAAGTGGTCTGCAATACTCTTGCGGACGCGATACTCCAGATCCTCAGGCTCAAACGACTTGCCGCCGTCATAGGAGACACTTATACGGTCGAGCACCAGCACGTTGTCTTCACAGCGCTGGAAGTCGAACTCGCCATCGAGGACAGTCATGCTGACCGACTCGTCGTGCTCATGCCCCTCATATTCCTCGTCCGATATCTCGCATGGCTCTATTTGCCCTCCAAGAGTGAGCAGCAGAGAGCCGCACGGCGGCAGTGATATCTCCGCACGCAGGTCATTCCCCAATTCGAGAGGCTCGGCAGTCTCGCATTCGCCCGTTAAGGCATCCCACTCGGCAAGCTGTTTGCCTGCAGCATTCTTAAAGGTGAGAATATAGCTTCTGGCGTCATCACGGCTGGAGTTTACAATGAATACTATCTCCTGGTCCGAGTCACTCCGCCTATGCACGTATGTATCCGGCACGAACCTGCCGTCCATATCCGTAATGGTGCATGAGCTTGGAGCGATCTCGGCTATTGCTTCCTGAATCTCGCGTGTCGAGCAGGGCAGCGCCCAAACATTGGGTCTTCCGGCAAGCTCTTCCCACTGATCACCGGCATCTTCACAGTCGAGTTCAGTCGGCAGTTGGCCTAGGATAACTATCTTGCCGCCGTTGGCGTTATACTTTTTAAGAAGCTCGAATGTCTTTGGCCGCCATGTAGTCGACGGCGGGACAACCACCAGCTTATAGCTCATCTCGCCGATTGCAAAACTGTCGCCCGATACGCGCCCCATGTCCTCGATATAGCCCTCGTCTCCCAGGTCGCAGTCATGGCCGGTCGCAAGAATTGCATCCAGCGACTTGCGCAAATAGCCGTCCAATTCTTCAGCGACATGCAGGTCTTCTGTCGGCAGATCAAGAGGCACTCTCTGGGTATTGCCCGCCGCGCATGCACGCGCTTCCACTCCTATCCGTCGGGCAGCGGTGGCGCTGTCGACCGGGTGGAGCATCACTATATCGACTGCGGCCTCGCCCCGTGTGAGGGCATACGCGACACGCGAGAAGTAATCGTTGAGAGGATTAAGCTCATGCCAATAGGTCTGCTGATAGTTCCACACAGGCGGGTAGTCACGCTTGCGGCGTCCCTTAGCCGAATACCAAGTGAGGTGGGGCACAAAGAAATTTGCGCCGAGAGCCAGATCGAAATCACCGAGCCACTTGAAGTCTTCAAATGTGTTTGTGTGGCGGCTTACGCCGAAGATTTCGTCCAGCACCCTCTTTCGACCGAGCTGGCGAGCCGCTGATGAGACCTGCTTGACCGTGAGGAGCATCCCCTCGCCATATTTGAAGCCTTTGACCTGCCTGCAGAGGTGGTCGATGCCCGGCGCGTGCTGGTAGCGATAGTGGCCCATGATCGAGCCCGCGTTATATTTTATCTGATCCTGAATAGAATCTTCAGGCACGTAATGGCCGGTGTGCTCGATACCATGCTCATCGCACCAGTCAAAGAGCTGCTTGGAATATGCCTCCAGAAACTGCCTGTTGATTGCTCTATTCACAAGCAGTCTGATCTTTCTGGACTGGGCTCCATCAAAGAACAGAAACGGCAGGTCAGACTCGAAATCTCGGCCCATCCATTTGCCGTATAACTCAGGAATGCCGTCATACCAAGGCAGGCTGGTGGGCGAATATGCAAGCTGGGGTTCGTCCGTGAAAATTCCGGGGATCGTCTTGCCAAAGTCTTCACCCAACTCCTTGGCATACACTTCATGTGTGAGATTTATAAACTCACGCATTGCCTCGGGGTTGAGCAGGTTTGAATATGACTCTCCGCTCCACCAACCCGTCTTGGGCGCATATGAGCGGATCATGAACAGCCGCTCATACTCTCTGCACCCATCTATCTTATCGAGCGGGACGGACTCGAAGTCATTTAGATTGAGTCTTTTGCGGCACTTGATTGCATAGCAGTATTTTATGATCTGATCATCATTAAGCTCAGGCGCATCCTCACCCGCCGCAACAAGGCATGCCAGAAGATGAGTCGCTCGATACTCGTCCTTTTTGCCCGCTACCTGGCCGCCCGCGTTGCCGCTGGGCCAGAGGTCTTCATCGTAGAGCCAGAGATATCCGCCGTTGTCTTTGGCTGCTTTCAGTGCTGCGCGCATGGCCTCGAACCATTCATCGCTCATATAATCGGTCAGGAGCCCGTGGCGCGAGTGAAAAAAACCGCCGGAAAGCCCGACGCTGATCATATCCGTGATCTGCCTTGCGGCCTCTTCAGGTGAGATAGCGCTGTTTATTGCCCAAAACGGCGCGGGTCTGAGTATGTTATCCGGGTTTACAAAGCCCTTTTTATCCAAGTTGATTCCTCCGGTGATTACAGTCTCTCTGAACTTCTTATTCTTTGCCGTCAGTAGACCTTCTGCATTTACCGGTATGATTTTCAGAAAAATCCGGAGGAATACGACAAGCTCTAATGACTGAACCTGCCCATCAGTCTGCCTTCGGCCAATATATGACCTTTCATAGCCTCCAAAAGCTGAGACTTGGTCGTGCCGTCGCTGAGTTTGAGCTGGGTATCGAGCGCGTAGACCTTGAAGTAGTATCTGTGCGTGCCGCTGGGAGGGCAGGGGCCCTGATAGCCAACCTTGCCTGAGCTGTTGACACCTTGAGATGCGCCGTTTTGCAGGTGTTGTTCATTGGGGACCGCTTCCGGAAGCTCATTTATATTGCCGGGCAGGTTGTAGAGCACCCAGTGTACCCATGTGCCCATCGGCGCGTCAGGGTCATCGGCAATAAGGGCAATTGTCTTTGCAGCGCTTGGAATATTTGTCCATACAAGCGGTGGGGAGATATTCGATCCCTTGCAGGTGTATTTTGAAGGGATACTCTCTCCCTCCTTGAATGCAGCGCTGGTGACCTGAATTGTCATAATCTTGACTCCAGCTTTGCCGGCGGCGACAACAGTTGTTTTCTTACACGAGCACAAAGTCGCCGCGATTATCAAAATCCATATCATCTTTCGCACATTAACTTCCCCCTTTCCATTGGACTGTAAACAACTTGGATACCTTGACAAATAGCATTGCTTGGGCTAGATTACGGTTGAACGCGTGCAATATGGAACAATTATATCAAATCCATATAAGGATATACGCTCGATGAAGATCATTAGACTCCTGGCACTCATCGTATTCTCCACTGTCGCTGTCGGCGCATTTTGCGCACCCACAATTACACTCGGCGTAGGAACAAGACCGTCGGTAGCGCCGATGAACCCAAAGTTTGTTGAATACATCAATAAACAGGCAGCCGTCAGCACGTTGAGCGCCAGCGAGTCGGAGTCGGAGTCGGACACTTTCGCCACCGGACTCGTCCCGGAGCCTTTTGTATTACCCAAATCAAGCCGCAAGGTGTCTATATTGGGTGAGACATTTTCATCTCTTCCCTCGTCTTATGATCTTCGCACAATGGGAAAGTTGACACTGGTTAAGAATCAAAATCCTTGTGGAAGCTGCTGGGCATTCGCTGCATGTGGTTCTCTGGAATCGTATCTTTTGCCCAATGAAACATGGGACTTCTCCGAAAATAATATGAAAAACAGGCATGGGTTCGATTATGCATGCTGCTATGGCGGCAATAGGGCAATGGCAACGGCATATCTGGCCAGATGGGATGGTCCCGTGCTCGATACTGAAGATCCCCACACCACCTCTTGCACCTCACCGTCGGGGCTTTCGCCCAGAAAACATGTGCAGGATGTGATCTTTCTGCCGGACCGTGCCAGTTCTACGGACAATGACACAATCAAAAACGCCGTGATGAACTATGGGGCTGTATACACCTCATTTTATTGGGGCAGCAGCTATTATAAATCTTCAACCACGGCATATTATTGTTCGGCATTGAACGAACCCAACCATGCTGTTTGCATAGTCGGATGGGACGACAACTACTCAGCCAATAATTTTGCCAGCATACCGTCCGGGAACGGCGCGTTCCTAATAAAAAACAGTTGGGGAACAGGCTGGGGTAGCGCAGGTTACTTCTGGATATCGTATTATGACGCCAATATGGGAAAGGCTTACAGCGCCGACGTCCCGAATGAAAATACTGTATTTCTTGCAGGCGCGCCCGATGAATACGATACTCAATACTCTTATGATTCCCTGGGTTTGGTTGCTATGCGGGGTTACGGTAGCAATACGGCATGGGCAGCAATGGTCTTTACTGCCGATTCTAATAGCGTTCTGCGAGCAGCAGCGTGGTATGCTCTGAAAGACAGCACAAGTTATGAATTCAGAATCTATAAAAGCCCTACATCAAAGCCGACATCGGGAACACTCGTATGCACCCAAACCGGGACCATATCGATAGCAGGTTATCACACGGTTACCCTCAACACGCCTGTCTTGCTGACTTTGGGAACAAAATATTCATGCGTTGTGAAACTGACCACTCCCGGATATAACTATCCGATAGGTTATGAGTATCCCTACGTGGGCTACTCAAGCGCAGCAACGGCGAACTCAGGCGAGACCTATATAAGCAGCAACGGCATCAGTTGGTCGGATATGACTTCACAAGTGGCAAATGCCAGTGTATGCCTGAAAGCATTCGCATCCAATCCGGTAATTGTCTCTGTAGGAAATGTCAAGGAAATAGCGGACGGTCCATATATTCGTTTGGATGGAGTGCTTGTATCGGCGATATATTCCGATTGTATCTACGTTCAAGACCCCGATATTCCTACAGGAATCAGAGTAGATGCCGATGGGGCCGGCCTTTCATTGGGTCAGTCTGTAACGGTAATCGGAACGCTTGGGACATACAAGCCCGACGGCACGCACAAATCTGAGCGGGAGATAACCTCTGCCAGTGTTTTTTAGCTGAGAGTAGAGAGTGGAGAGTCCGGGTTTAATGCAATCACCTAAGCATTTTGGTGTCGGCAGGTGGCGTTATTGAAACATATAACGTTGAGTTCGATTCCATGGGCTTCGTCAAAACCAATGCTCTCTTTGGAATTGCCGTTTGTATATTTATTGATGACCCGTCGCCAAAAGGCTTGCGCCGGGGTATTTCCGACCATCTGAGCTGCCCGCCATTTTCCCGGAAACGCATCGAAAATGCTGCATGCCACATACCTGCCGATCCCTTTGTTGCGATATTTACGGAGAATGAAGAACTCACCAATCTCGTAAACTGCCCCTGTATCTAACTGTCTGACGAGAGCGAACCCAGCAAGCTTTTTGCCGACTTTTATTATGAAAGGATATCCCTTCCAACTGGAAGGCCAGGCGTATTTTGGGTCATCCGGTAGCTCGCCCCAGTATTGCGGAAGGTCATCACATCCGCCGAAGAGCCCGGTATCAGGGCAGTCCCAGCCCATGATCTCTGAGAGATCATAAATATAAAAGTGGACAAGGTGGCTGATTATAGCCATCTTGTCCTTATCCGCTTTGATTATCTGGATATTCAAAAGCTGTCTCCGATTCTGTTTTCAGCCGCAGCCATTGCTTCTAGCCTATTCTATGAAGCAGCGTGCCGCAGTTGGGAGTGATTTCGCGCTTGATCAGCTCCTGCTCGATCATATCTTCTATGATCTTATCCGTGGCTGGTGCGGGATAGAACATGGCTTCGCGCAGGTGATAGAAATGCGTTCCCTCTCCCACGAAAGACAGATGCTCCGCCATTACTGCCTTCTCATCAAGCATAGGCGCCGGCTCCAGAGTGGGCGCATTTTCCAGATATTCCTCGAAGATATCCCAATTACGGGCTAGCTTGCCGTATGCGGAAGATAGCAGGTATGGGTCCGGGTAGCGATCCATAATGCTAAGCGCAAAGTCCGCCTGGCATGTCCGTTTTTCAAGCATGGTGTTTATGATATTGAGGTCCGAGCGCTTCACACCCAGCACATTCAGTTCTGCCTGACACTCGTCCAGCATTTCATCGATCAGCTCGACTGCCGTCCTGGGCTTACCCTGCCAACTGAATGTCGCCTGCAGGCCATATTTAGCGGCTGCCCAGCGGTTCGTTAGGCACTCGCGGTATTCTTCGGCAGTCATTTTAGGGTGATTGTCGACCCTGGTCCCCTGGTAATGCACATACGCCGCTATAAATGTGGCGAACTCGGCAAGGAGCCTGCGTGACGATGCGCAGTCACAGATCCTGACTTCCAGAGTCGGAGCGCCGTATACCTTCGGGGCGGCATCGGTGCCCCATTCAGGCTGGGCGAATTGAGGATCGCGCAGAGTGCCCGGCCTGGTGCATCCGCGAGCTGTGTAGCGCACGCGATAGCTTTTAAACTCGCCCCTGCGCCCTTCCGCGGCAGGAGAGTTCGCAGCCAGAGCCGCAAATGCGGGAGAATATCGCATCAAGCGGCTCTCCATGCGTATTCCGGCGGACTCATCGTGTATTGTGCCGACATGAATGTGCGATGAATTGAACATCGGAGCAATCGGGTGCGAGCCTGCCGGAAATAGATCGAGATCATACTCATGCAATAACTGCGATGCCCGGTCAGTGACCAGCTTTACACGCTCCCAGAACTGGGTGAAAGATGTGTTGATACCCATGGCAAACTCGAGAGAGTTCCAGTCTATCTGCACGGGCAAATCCAGCTCGCTTCGCAGCTCTCCTGCAAACCCGAGCAGTATTTCAAAATTATCTACCCAGCGGTCCAACCGGTCGACAACCATTATCTCCCAGTCGGTGCTGTATGTTCTAGGGTCAAATACGTTCATGACTGCCTCCTGCCGGTAATATCGGCTATCGCGACGTCGAAGTTATCACTCATTCCAGCTTGAGTAAAGTCCGCGGCGGCAAAGTATATGGTGCCGATCCCGGTTACGACTATCTTTTCAAGCTCAGTTTCTCTTTTCTCTTTTCCTATGGTGAAAACAGCAGTCTTATCTGAGGTCGAACTCAGGCGAGCTATAGCCCCGCAGCGAATGCCGCTGCCGGTTTTGATCCGGCTTGCAACCCATGCACCTTCTCCGCTTGCACCGCAGCACTCTCCGACAGTGATGCCGAGAGTCTTGCCCAGGCTGCTTTCGGGTTTGATTAGGCTGGACGGCCAATTCGGTTCAAGCGTAATTGTGTGAGACTTGAGCCATGTGAGCAGATATGGTAACGAGTTCTCATCAAAGAGATACATCGTGTATTCGCGCCTTGTCGGATGCTCTACGACAGCCCAGCCGCTGCTCATCCTCCAACTGTGGGCATGCACAGCTTCGCTGGTCTGCGAGCATCGAACTACTGCAAGCCTGCCGTTATCCGCACACAGCACCCGGCTTCCTGAGTGTTCATTCTTTTCCGCGACCCATCCACCATGAAAAGCGAGCGAGAGTGAGGACAGATTGTCCGATGGCTCTTTTGGAGCCTCCGGCTTGCCTTTGTTTTCATCTTTCTTCTGAGAAGGCAGCATATGGTAATCGCGCCGCCAACTGATAAGGGGCATAGTGTCATAAAGAGTGCAGTTGAGAGTAGTTCGCAAGCCCATCCCTTCATCGAGCATGCCCTCAAGGACCAGATTCGTCGCGCTGCCTTCATGTCGAGCGCCCGATGAGGTCATTGCTACATCATCCATTTGTCCCCACCAGACAAAGCACTTTCGCAGTCTGTCGGAGTGACCGGCAAGCTCCAGCGGAGCCTGGATCAGGTCTTCCGGAGCACGGAAATGGTCGATTCCACGCCCTTTTTCACGCAGCGCAAGGATGCCCGCCGCTCTGGACTTAGTGGTGACATCCACTGAAAACCAGTCATTCTCGATACGATATATCTCGCCCTGAGGCTTAAGGAGTTTTTTGCAAAAAGACTCACCCACTGGCAGCACGCTGGAGCATGCCTTTAATTTATCGCAGGTGACCTCGAAGTCTACCGGCAGCTTGGGATCGGTCTCATAGAATTCTTTCGCATCGACCTCCGCAGAAAATATCTCTCCATCCTTTTCCAGCCTGGCTGTGATCCGCCGCCCGTTTGCATGGATTATGCAATCAGGCGCTTTTTCGTCTTTCCACCAGCGAAGCTCTATCCTGATCTTTTTCGGCAGCTCACCATAGGCCACGTCAGGAGTCAGAGTCAAAGGGTACAGCCACTTTGCAGACTCAGATGGAGTAAGGATGATGCTGTCGCCGGGATATCCTGCTTCTCGCGGATCGGCGGCAACCCGCTCGACCTTTAATGTTTGGTCCTTGAGCCATTCCGGCACTCCTGTGCGGCGAGGCATGATACACGCGGGTTTAAATGAAATCTCCAAACAACCGGGTCCGGCTTCACTTGCGGTAATGCTTACGATCTTGCCCAAAAGGGATTGCACGATTTACCTCCTCAGAAAATAGCTGAGAGCTGAGAGTGGAAAGCCAAGAGCACGGAACCCTCAACGCTCAGTGTGACTAATGCTTCGCGGACGCATGTCCCGAAGCCGGGGTCGCAGACTCCCGCCCAAACGTATCGTTTCTGTTCAATGATACAAAGTAACACCATTACTATATAGTCTGCCGGCAGGCATTTTGTTCGCCTATTTTGATTATTTTTTCTTGGTTAATGTGGGTATATGGAAGAAAGCTAATAGGATTGCAAAAAGGAGGAGAAGATGGAGCTTAAGAATGTGATAGCAAAGAGAGCCAGTGTAAGGCAGTTTGCAGGCGACGCTGTGCCCGAGAATGATCTAAAGGAAATGGTAAGGCTAGCCGGGCTTGCTCCGAGTGTGAACAACTCTCAGCCCTGGAAGTTTATTGCCATCACCAATCGCAGCCTGCTTAAGGAGATGGCCGATGCGGTCCATATGGCGGTTGAACAATGTCTTCCCATTTGCGGCGATGAGAAAGAGAAGCACGCGAGGGAGCAGGTAGAGTGGTTCTCGACGTTTTTCGGTGATGCGCCCGCGGTTATAGCGGTTATTCAATGCCCTTATGAAGCGATTGTCGATGATGCTCTGAAGCACTCGGGGATGTCGCACAATGATGTTAACGCTCTTCGCGGCCATCCTGATATCGAGAGCATAGGAGCAGCGATAGAGAATTTGATCCTTGCGGCTGTGGATATGGGCTATGGCGCATGCTGGCTCAGCGGGCCATTGATTGCTCGGCAGGCTCTTGAGGAGTGTGTTGGCATTGGTGAAAACTGGCGGCTTGCGGCAATGGTGGCTCTTGGAAAAGCCGCGCACGATGTCAGCCGGCTAGATAAGAAGTCTGTTGACGAGATATTTGAGCTGAGGGCCTAAAACCAAATATACAATATAAAATACAAATTACCAAATGTTTGAGTCCCTCGGCCAGGGGGGCTGGGGTCCCGGCCGAGGGACAGCAAAGCCCGGCACGCAATTGCGCCGGACTCAAGGGGAGAGTGCTGTAGTGCGTCCATGCGGCAGCATCACCTCCCCTTTCCCTTCCATCAGGAAGGGAAACTTGGTTCGGTGGCCAGATAACGCGGAACGTTTCCACGTTCCACACTCAGCATCTCAGAATTATTTGATTTCTTGCCAGCTTTCTATAGATATACTGGCTATCCAGATAGGGTCCTTTCCCGGTATCCCCTCCGGGAGATGATTTGCCAATTCAGGCACTTGATACAAGCTGGGCACATTACTCATCGAGAAAAAGCTGGTGACCATAGTTCCTGCAATTTGGTTCTGTTTGCTCGAAACTATCTGATGCTGCGCATACATGGCAATGGCCATGGTAAGCTGCGCATCGCCTCCGCCTGTTGCCAGTTCCACTCTGTCTCCGCAGCAAAGCCCCAACACGTCGCTTTCAGGAAAGTTGGTCTTTGGGAGCAGATTGCAGTGTATAAATGCACTGTTAGGGCTGACCAGCGTCCCGGTGCCGGAATAGGTAATGGTCGATTTGCTTGGCCCAAAAGTAATATTGCCGGTTACATACACAACCCCGCTGATTGTCATATTGCCTGCCGCATCGATGGTAAGTGATCCATTTGGCCCGCTTTTTGTCATAGCGGTTCCATTAGCAATATTCAAATCACCGGTAACGACAGTGCCGTTCGATTGCAAATAGTTAAGATAGGTTGAGTATGTAACGCCGTCTTTTGTATATGAGCCGCGGTCGATGATAGGCAAGCTTACAGCCCCGTCGCCAAGGTCATAGCCATGAGCGTAGCCATTGTCGGAATATACGCTTGCTGAACCCGCATTACCGCCGAAACCATCACTGACATAAACACCGTCAACTGTCTCTTTGTTGGCGTCACTAGTCGAATTCGGTTCTCCGATTGTAGCCGATCCTGATATATTGACTCTGCCGTGCTTGACGCGCATCTTAGCGTCAAGTGCATCGACCATTTCTCCGCCATACGCTTCCTGCTCCAGCGTGGGAATCCGGCTGCGCAGAGTGGTCGGCATGCCCATGTAATTGTTGCCGATATTTGCATTACCGGAGATTTCACTTGCCATATCGGTTACTGTCAGAGCAGGGTCCCTTACTCCATTGCCGTTATCGTCATAGAAAGGCTCGCGTCCATCTCTATGGCCGTCACCATCGGTATCATCATAAGTTTCGCCAAGATCGTATTGCCCATTGCCATTGAGATCAGTATATGATTCGCCGCTATCCCAGTGGCCATCGCCATCAACGTCGGTATAGTCCTCACCGTCTCCAAGCAGGTGCACCGAGCCGCGTATGGCCACGTTTCCATTGATACTTTTACCGGCTTGGCCAACACCGCCGAATATGGCATTGTTCCACACGCAGACATTCTCTTGATTATAACCGACCACTACTTTGATTGTCTTAAAGACTTTGGATCCAGCCTGGTTTACGGTTCCTACCGAGATAATTACTATCTTGCCTTCAGTTATTCCGCTTCCGTCATACGCGTATACTCTATAGCCGCCGCCGTTTTCCGCTGGAGTTTGATAAAGGGCTCTCCACTTGCCCGGCTCTTCTCCATTGGGTCCGCCTTCCATCAGGAAGTCTATTGCCCGATCAATTCCCGCTTCAGCGTATGAAAGGGCGCGAGTTCGTATAACATCCCTCTTTGCACTAATAAGAGACGATGATGTAACCGACATAAACGATACTGCTAAGGCGAAAACAATACTCAGAGCAAAAAATCCGAGTATCATTCCGCTTCCTCTACGTGATTTCATTTTGGCGTATATCATCATAGTCCCTGTCTTCCTAAAAGGCCGTATTTACTTAGTCACGATAGTTACGCAGGTTTATTTTTCCCCTAACATAAGGATACTCGCCTGTGCTGTCTTGGCATTCCTTGTCCCGGCGTTCGAGCTTGGCCGATACCGCACCTCCGGTGGTGCCGAAAGTAGCGTCGGTCACACCCCTGCCCAATATACTGACTGTGCCTCCGACATTCCTTACCAGATTGCCGTCAGAGATGTAATAGCTTCTTGTAATTGAACTGGCGATGCTCAGGTCGTAGACACTTTCGTGCGTGGTCCCGTCAGTAAGGGTCCCCGGAAAAGTCACCGTGAGTACGTCATTAGATTCATTGGTCGAAGCTGAGCGGCCATCGCGTATCTCCATGCTCAGCTTTTGCATCGCTATGGTGACTTCACTGACAGCGTCATCCCTGCTGACACCTGATCTCCACCCGCGAATCGAGCCGATCAGCATAGTCGTAAGCGCGGTACCCACCATAGATAGCAGCGCAACCGTTATCATCACTTCAATGAGAGTCATGCCTCTATTGCTACGCATGTTCATCAGTTCACCGCCCTGGGTTTCTTGTCGGCGATAAGAGATGTTATCTGAATACTGCGCTGGGCATTTGAATTGCTCAGCCATGTCACGGTGATTTTTACTTTTTTAAGATGTGACTGCTCTGGTGACACACCCAGTGGCAAATCCTCAATGCTCAGAGTACCTGTTCCCGAAGGGATTTGTGAAGCGATGCTGTCTGCCGATGTGAAAGTGTACGTTGATCCGCTGCTGGTGGAATCAATTACACTGGCGTTGGTAAGCAGCGGCTGTGTCAGTGATTCAAAGCCCACCGAGCGAAGCTGCTCCATTTTGCGCTGAGCTATTGCCGTAGCCATCTTATATTCTTTAGCCTGCCGGGAAGCCGAAATCGCGGTCGGGAACGCCGCAGAAAATATGGCTCCGGTTGTGCCAACAAGAAATAAAGTTATCATTAAGTCTATGAGGCCAGCGCCTCGCCGGGATCTTATTGCTGCCATGGCTTACCTCAAATATGGTTATGGGCATGTATTTTATTCCGCTTTTTGGAAGTAATCTGCCTGTGAAAAATACCAGGTAAATGGCTGCTAGTCTTCTTGAGAGGCGGCGCACACTATGTTGGAGCAGGCTGATCTGAACTCTTTGCCGATATGAAGCATAAGTCCTTTTGCGGCTGCTCGGCGCGATATGGGGGCCATCGGGCAGTTTGTCTGCACAATTGGAAATTCGCAGACTTTTGCGAAGCGGATAATGTCCTGCTCCCTTATATAGGCCAGGGGTCTGATAAGAGCGAGCTTTCCGCCGAAGTAGTCTCGTCGCATTGCCATGGTCTCAAGCCTGCCGTGCAAAAAGAGGTTCATGAGCGCGGTGTGGGCAAAGTCTTCCAGATTGTGGCCCAGCGCAACCTTATTGCAGTTGAACTTATCGGCCATCTCAAAGAGAGTCCTGCGGCGGTTGCGACCGCATCTCTCGCAGTTCATTGGAAGAGGTTCATTTTCTGGAAGAATTAGACTTTCGATATGATACGGCGCGCCCTCAGCCTCCAGCCATTCGACGAATGATCTGGGAACGTCGATATCGCAGCCGCGCGCATCACCCCGCACATGAGCAGCCACCAGGTCATACTGAACAGGGGAATATTTCTGCCGGTAGACCAGCAGGCGCATAAGCGACATAGAGTCTTTGCCGCCAGAGACGCCCACGAGAATGCGGTCACCCTCTTCGATCATATTATGTTCTCGAACGGCCTTGTCCACACTCTTGCTCAGGAAAAAAGCATGGCGCTCGGCCTCACTTCGCCATTTCTTGCCCATAGAAGTAGGATAGCAGGATGGCCCGCAGTGTGCAACTCGTAACCCATAACTCACAACTTTTCTCTTTTCTGAGGGAACATTTTGCGGTATAATACGCGTCAATAGGTAAAACATAAGTAGAGGTGACAAATGGCGGCAGACGAAATAACGATGGGCGCTGAAATGGCTGAGCAGGATGGCCGCTCGGCAAGCGAACTATTCGGTTCGGGCAAGGGCCTGACCTACGACGACTTCATCGTTCTTCCGGGTTATATCGATTTCCAGGCGAGCGAAGTTGACCTGGAGACCAATGTGACTCGCAACATCAAGATCAAGCGACCGCTTGTAAGCTCGCCGATGGACACAGTCACCGAATGGAAAATGGCCGCTTACCTGGCACTGCTGGGCGGCATCGGGATCATTCACTATAACAATACTATAGATGCTCAGGTCGAGCATGTGCGCAAGGTCAAACGGTTTGAAAACGGTTTTATTATCGATCCTGTAGTCCTGAGCCCTCGAAACAGCATCAAAGATGTAGACACAATCAAAGCCGAGCACGGCTTTTCAGGAATTCCCATTACACAAGACGGCACGCTCAATTCTAAACTCGTTGGGATAGTAACCAATCGCGATGTCGACTTCGAGAAGGACCGCTCCAAGCCTCTTTCGGAAGTTATGACCACTGATCTGATTACTGCCAGAGAGGGTGTCACTCTCCATGAAGCCAACCAGATTTTGAAACAGAGCAAGAGAGGCAAGCTGCCGGTAGTCGATGACCAATATAGACTGGTTGCGCTGCTCTCACGCACAGACCTATTGAAAAACAAAGACTACCCGTATGCCTCCAAGAGCGTGGACAAACAGCTCCTGGTCGGCGCAGCGGTCTCGACCAAACCTGAAGACCGGGAGAGAGTCGAGGCTCTTGCAGAGGCGGGCGTCGATATCTTGCTTATAGACTCCGCACAGGGCTTTTCGGTCTTCCAGATAGAGATGCTCAAGTTTATTAAGGAGCATTTCCCGCAGATAGATGTTATAGCCGGCAATGTGGTCACCATGGAGCAGTCCCGCGCTCTGATCGAGGCGGGGGCGGACGGCCTTCGCGTCGGGATGGGCCCCGGCTCAATCTGTATAACTCAGACCATGATGGCAGTCGGCAGACCTCAAGCGTCAGCCGTATATCACACAGCCAGGTTCGCAAAAGAGCATGGTGTTGCGGTAATCGCCGACGGCGGGATCCAGGGGATAGGCCATATCGCCAAGGCTCTCGCGGTAGGCGCGGGCGCTGTTATGGCAGGCTATCTGCTGGCTGGGACAGCCGAGGCTCCCGGCGATTATTTTTATGAAAACGGCATGCGCGTGAAGCGCTACAGAGGCATGGCCAGCGTTGAGGCGATGGGCGCAGGCGGCGGCAAGAGATATTTGAGCGAGGACAACAATAAAGTCCTGGTGCCGCAGGGAGTGAGCGGAACCGTGCTTGACCGTGGCTCGCTCGCCGATTACGTTCCGTATCTTATGAAGGGCTTGCAGCAGAGCTTCCAGGATATGGGCCACCGCAGCGTAGAATCTATGCGCGAAGCGCTGTATTCGGGCAAGCTTCGATTTGAGCACAGAACCGCTGCAGCTCAGGCAGAGGGCACCGTCCACAGCCTGCATTCTTACAACCCGCCGAAATTCGGTCGGATTAGAGTAGATAGTTTTTAGGCATTATTGATGATCAAGGAGTTCTCACACTTTTTGCCAGCGTGAAAACTCGCCACTGTCGACTTCAACGAAGGGATTGCCTTTAGTCTTATCGACGCGCTCTACATGGGCTATCCCTTCGCTGACGCCTAAAAAGATAAAAATCTCACCCTTGGGTGATCGGACCCTGTCATTGCGCTTGATCCCGTAGATATCAGGGCCAGTGTTTGCCATTATTTCTCTTCTTATAACTGCTGTCGGTTTATTCAATATATATTCCTCCCTCAAAAAACAGAAGTTAAGTGTAAGAAGCAAGAGGTAAGATACTTCAGCCTATCCCACTCCCTCTCCTGGGGGAGAGGGCCGGGGTGAGGGCGCAACCTCCCAGTTTTCATTTATAGTGATGGCTAAAAGCAGAGCGTAAAAGCCTATCCGCCCATAACTTTTTTCCATGCATCCAGCAAGTCCTTACCCGAAAAGACAACCGACTGCGGGTCAACCTTGCGGACCCCTTCGCGCTCGTGGACTGCTTCAACGAGATCGTTTCGGAAATACCTGATTTGAATCTCGACGGGTCCATCTATCTTGACCGGTTGAATCGATTTGATCTTGGCCGTTCCAAGCCTGGCTTTCTCTTTAATTAACTCTCGCACTTTTGCAGGCGGCAACAGCTTTGCGCAGTGGCGGCTTATGCCTTCCTTGACGACTGCGCATTCTACATCCGGGCTGATCGATGCAGCTTCAAGGCAGGCCTTGTCATCGCCGCTTACCATCACAAACGGCACACCTCGCATACCCGCAGCAGCGGCAAAGAGGCCGATCTCACCTGTAGGCGCTCCGTTTATGCGCATCTCGACCCAGGACATGGACGACATCGTATGTTCGAGGATTGCACCCGGCGTACCAGCCATGGCGTGTGCTCCTACAAAAAAGAAACCGTCGAAACTGTCGTCGAGCCCCTGCGGGAATTGTGTGTATGGCGCACCCTGGATATATTGCGCGCCCGGGTGGAGTTCATCGTATAAAAAATTACATGCGCCGTTGCCGCCGTGACCGTCGAGCACGAGTATTTCCGTCGCTCCGCCTGCTATAGCGCCTTCGACGGCTGCGTTGACGTCCATAGTCAGCCAGTGCCGCGCCTGCGGATATCCGGGCTGGTCGGAAAATACATGGCTGCGGTTGATAACCCCGCCTGCTCCCTCCAAATCAGTCAATATATAAATCTTCATATCTATCTCCTATTTGCCGGAAAAGATGCGAGATTGCCTCTATACTTCGCGGGCGGATGCCCCGAAGGTTGCCTAATGATCTCTATACTTTGCGGGCGGATGCCCCGAAGGTTAGCCCTCTCGCAGGGCGGCTTCGGCTGAGCTTTTTTTATTCCCATGAAAGCTGAACTCATTTTTCTCGTATTTTCCGGTTTACATCTGGTAAAATGGACTATCATTCTATTCTTAGACCGCACAGTTGGCAAAGCCTTCATTGCCAAGGACAATTTCTGGAGGAAGTCTTGACATCACCACGCATTGTAAATCCAATTTTCTTCATTCGAGGCCTTGAGCCGCGCGAGCCTATAGACCTGGTAGAGCCTGTGGCGAAAGCTATTGAGCTTACAAGCAGGCTAGACCTGCCCACCACATTCCTGGCGCAGTATGATGCGCTTATAGATAGTAAGTTCACGGACCTGCTTAAGAAGCTAGACTCGCGATACGAAGTAGGGCTCTGGCTGGAGATGGTCCAGCCGCTTGTAGAGAAAGCCGGCATTAAGTGGCGAGGCAGATGGGCTTGGGATTGGTTTTCAGATGTGGGTATGATGGTAGGCTACAGCCCAGCCGAGCGCGAGAAGACAATTGACGTTTTCATGGAAGACTTTCGCAAGGCTTTCGGATATTACCCCAAGTCGGTGGGATCATGGGTTCTGGATTCTTACACACTTGGCTACCTGGCAGATAAGTACGGAATCACAGCCGCCTGCAACTGCAAGGACCAGTGCGGAACAGACGGCTATACCCTTTGGGGAGGCTACTGGAATCAGGGCTATTATCCCAGCAGGGCTAATGCTATAGTCCCGGCTCAGGACAAGTCGCATCAGATATCCGTCCCGGTCTTCAGGATGCTGGGCAGCGACCCCATCTATCAATATGACTACAGCCTCGGCGAGGAGAGGCAGGGCGTGGTGACGCTGGAGCCTGTATATGAAGGTGGCGGTGGATGCAAGGAATGGGTCGACTGGTTCTTTGATGTCAATTTCAAATCGCCATGTCTTGCCTTTGGCTATGCTCAGGTGGGTCAAGAAAACTCATTCGGCTGGCCGAGTATGCAAAAAGGACTTACCTATCAGTTTGAAGAGCTTGCAAGGCTGCGCGATGAGGGTATCGTGCGCATCGAGAGGCTTGTCGATTCAGGCAAGTGGTTCAAGTCCAAGTTCGATGTTACTCCACCGACGGCTGTCACAGCCTTAACTGATTGGCAGGGCGAGGGCCGTAAGAGTGTATGGTATGACAGCCGGTTCTACCGCACCAACCTTTTCTGGGAAGACGGCAAACTGAGAATACGCGATATTCACCTCTTCGACCAGCGCTACCCGGAGAGATATTTGCAGGATACCTGCAAGAGCGAAGCGTGTATATACGATGCGCTGCCGGTTATGGACGGCTACAACTGGAGCACTAAGGATCGTCTTGCGGGGATCAGGCTTGTACATCTGGCAGGCAACAGTGAGTATGAGCCGATTATTGGGTCATCCCCGACAGTTAGTGAGTCATCAGATACTGACCTGCACATTTCATGGCCTCTGGCTGATTGTGGTAACTTTGAAATTTTCTGTAAGCCTGATTGTCTGGAGATTGAGAACAATGGTTCTGACTGGGCGCTGGAGATGAGCTGGAGCGCTGATAAGTCGATTGACTTGGTCGACGTGACAGCCGACTCTTTGGCCTACAAGCACGAAGGGTTTGATTACAAGGTTCAATGTTCATCAGGACGCTTTGAGAGGCGGCAGGACCAATTTGTTCTGATACTGCCCAAAGATGGCCGATTAGCTTTGAAATTCGGATAGATCGTTTCCACAGCCTGCTTTTTCCCGCCACCTGACGAGTTCAGGTGGCGGTTTTGCATTAAAGATATCATCGCATAACTGGGTCTTATAATATGGAGGGCCTTCCAAAACAGAACAGGAGCGGACATGGACGAACTGAAGTCGCTGGTAGATCGGGCAAGGAGCGGTGACCTGGATGCGTTCGGGATGATAGTCGGGCGTTTTCAGGACATGGCGCTTGCGTATGCGTATTCCGTGACGGGTGACTTTCATCTGGCGGAAGATGCAGCGCAGGAAGCGTTCATACAGGCGTATCGTGATCTGGACGCGCTTCGAGAGCCTGATGCTTTTCCCGGCTGGTTCAGGAAGATCATCTTTAAGCACTGCGACCGCATCAAGCGCAAAAGACACCAAACAGTGCCTCTGGAGTCTGTGATCGAGGTCGCTTCCAACGATCCTGGCCCGGCAGCGCTTGCCGAGGCACATGAGATGCGTGAGATGGTGCTTAAGGCGATCTCGACCCTGTCTGAGAGCGAGAGGATAGTGACCACCCTGTTCTATATCAACGGTTACAGCCAAAAAGACGTTGCCGAGTTCCTTGAAGTGCCGGTATCGACAGTCAATAACCGCCTGCACTCTTCGCGGACCCGGCTCAAAGAGAGGATGGTCCAAATGGTAAACGATGAACTCAAAACACATGCCCTGCCGAAGGATTTTCCGGAGCGAATCCGCAAGCTCCTGGAATTGCCGCGGCCATTGGAAATAGAAGGTCATCCAATTCGCAAGTTATGGGAGGCATTTCGTTCGTGTTTTCCGGATTTTGAAGAAGTGACGCTTGACGAGGTGTGCGAACGCGAAGAATTAATGTTGGAGCTTGATATTCAGCAAAATATCGTCGATGAGCATAGAATATTGCGGCCTGAGCTGACATCACAGTTGGCCAATTTCTGGATCAATAACGGCGGTGGGCCATGCAAACTGATTACAGTAGGTCGTGTCTTCAGACCGGCAGATATTGAATCAGAGACAAGACTTGAGGTTTTTCATCAGGCAGAAGTTCTGTGGGCTGAGGAAGGCATGAATACTCGGAAGCTCGATGAAACGATGCGACGAGTGGCAGCCAAACTTGTTCACGGAGCAGAATTCAGGCCAGGCTCAACACAGAGCTATTTATTCGTTGGTGATGTTCAAAACTATGAAGTACTATGGCGTAATAAGTGGATGGGTATAGCAGGCGGAGGAATTGCGCAAGATGAATGGCTCATCAAAGCCGGGCTTGACCCATCGCGTTTCGGCGTGGTCAGTTTTGCATTTGGTCTAGAACGATGTGCACAGGTCAAACTGGATTTAGATGATATCCGCAAGCTCTGGCATCCGCCTTATGTGCCGGAGGGCTAATTTCAAAGAACATGTGGATTGGAAATGGGCGGCAGTCTATGAATTGCCGCTCATTTCTCGCATGCAGTCTGGACGCGCCATGTTTACAGGTATAGTGACAGCCAACCTCTTGACTATGCCTGGCGTGTGATGTAAAATCAACTCACCAAATCTTCCTGTGGAGAGCCATGAAAACACAACTTCTCACTTGTCGGCGTATGACCGCCGGAATTGTCTATCCGCCATATCAACTGCAGCCTCAGCAGGTAAACCACATCTATGCGGATATTACTGAACGCTATCCGTTCCAGACTCTTCAGCATTTGCCTGATGGCGCTCGCATGGCAAACCCAAGTGGAGATTTTTTCATTCAGACCACGCGCATGCAGGTCAATGACAATGTAGACTACTTCCAGTCATCCAAAGAGAAGTCGCTGGACCTTTTCAAGATGGCCCAGGAGAGGCTCAAGATTCCCCAGTTTATGACATTCGGCATCAAGTTGACGGCATTTCTGCCAGTCGAGGGTGGTCGCAACGCTGCTGAACTGTTGGAGAGCAGCGCGCTCAGTTCAATCAAAGATAACCTCGATCTTCTCGGTCCCGGAAGGCAGGGCGTAGGTTTGCGTGTCGTGCTTCATCAAGATGGGGTGCATGAGCTTAAGTTTGAGCCGTTTTTCAGCGATCTGACACAGCTTTATGTGGAGCTTGATGTGCAGCATCCAAACCCGTTTAATGATATTGCTATTGCCGAATCGAAGATGGATGCCGCGTATGATTACCTGTTCCGTGAGGTCAGTGGTTTCCTCGATACCCTGAACTGAATTACTCCTTTCCATTTCCCGCGTTTGAGCAAATCATCCGGGCTTTTGCTCCAGTCATTTTGTTATTGTTTTTGCATGATGGTTATTCCTGGAACATTTTGTAGGTTTTGGGTGTCAATCTTTGTGTATAGCACACGCTTGTGTGCTAATAGAACCAGGGCTGAGTAATATGCGTGTGTTTTGGTCTTCGGCTATTGACTTTAGCTTCGCAGCGGGGATACAATGCAATTATCCAAGCAGGCAGCCTGCCTCAATTTACTACTGTGGCGGAATGAGTTTTCCCGACTGTGTCGAATAATAAGGTCAGTTGTGTTACATCGGCTTGATGAGATGCCGACTCAAGAGGTGGAGAAGAAGAAATGAAGGTAAGCAGGTCATTCGTAAGAAGCATATCTACTACATTGTTAATTTTTACTGCAGCGCTTTTTCTGTCGGTTGCAGGCTTTGCCGATAAATTACAGCTTGAGCGGGCGCCGATAAATCCGGAGTATGCAAAATACCTGAAGGGTGAAAGCAAAGTCTCGTCATTGCTTCAAGAGACGGGCGAGCACGGCACAGGATTGATACCGCCTTTTTGTGACACGTCCTACCTAAAAGGCAAACACCTGAATCTTACCGGAAATCGGCTGATGGCCACTCTTCCCACCTCATATGATCTTCGCGATCACAACAAGGTAACTCCTGTCAAAAACCAAGGCGGTTGCGGCAGTTGCTGGGCGTTTGCGGCCATAGGTTCTTTGGAATCGAGTCTTCTGTCGGCTGAGAACACGGATTTTTCAGAGAATAATATGAAAAACTTGTCCGGTTTTACCGGAGAAGACTATGATTGCTGCAGTGGCGGTAATTATGATATGGCTGCAGCCTATCTTCTAAGGTGGGCCGGCCCCGTGAGTGAATCAGACGACCCCTATGATGAGAATTCTTGTGTTTCTACAAGTCACACATCTTACACAGCAGAGAAGCATGTTCAGGAATATATTCAGATCCCGCCGCGTGAATCCTCTCTGGATAATGACAATATCAAACAGGCAATAATGACTTATGGCGCGGTGGCTGTATCATTTGCTATTTATACCTATAGTGGTTATGGTTTCTACAACCCGGCAACTTATGCATATTATATGGATATGGCGGTGGGCACCAATCATGGGGTGTGTATAGTTGGTTGGGATGACAATTATTCAAAGTCAAACTTCACCATAACACCCCCCGGCGATGGCGCATTTATCGTAAAGAACAGTTGGGCAGCCTCCTGGGGAGACCACGGCTATTTTTATATCTCTTATTATGATGCCAATTTGATGATGTGGGCTGCGAGCTGTGTTTTTACGGCTGATTCAACGGACAACTATTCTAAAATCTACCAGTATGATCCTCTTGGCTGGGTGTCCCGTTTTGGCTACAATAATGAGACAGCGTGGTTTGCAAATGTGTTTACCGCATCCGATAATCAGCCGCTGACAGCGGTCGGCTGGTATACTGCCGAGCCGAACTCGCCGTATGAGATTTATATCTACAAGGATCCTACATCCGGTCCTGTTAGTTCCGGCGGCTATGCGCTTAAACAAACCGGCACGGTCGCCAATCCGGGATATACGACCATACAGCTTGATACACCGGTCGGCGTTACCAAGGGCCAGAAGTTTTCAGCGGTGGTAAAACTGACGACTCCGGATTATACATTTCCTGTTCCGGTCGAACTGGCGGATGATAATCGTCATGCTTCATCAGCCACATCCAATCCGGGTGAGAGTTATATAAGTCCGGATGGTAACAACTGGGAAGACTACTGGGTAGACTATTCTGATAAAAAGATTAACAACTGTCTGAAGGTTTATGCGGGTTCCCCAGCGACGGTTCCTCCTGAGCTGCAAATAACCAGCCCTACCACTGAGCCGACCTACTGCACATCGCAGAATACCATTAACATCTGTGGCATAGCATCCGACAACAGAGCGGTCTCGTCGGTAACATGGCAGAATACGACTCAGGGAACTCCAGCGCAGTTATGTCAGGACGGTGGAGATTGGACGACCTGGTGGACTGGTGATATTAACATTGAGCCTAACACCACCAACAACATAGTCTTTACTGCGACCGATAGTGACGGCAATCAAACTACTGCTTCTATTACCATAATTAATGATTCGATAAGCCCGAGCGTTACTATCACAAGTCCGACATCCGAGGACCACTACTGGCCGGAAACATCGACAATCGATATCGGTGGGACTGCCTCCGACAACCTTGGTGTAGTGAGTGTGAGTTGGTTCAATTCAGGTACGGGAGCCATTGGCACCTATACCTGCGACTGCAAGAAAAACGCCACCTGGAGCGCTTCGGGACTTGCGCTTGCGGATGGTGAAAACGCTAATGTCATAACAGTTACGGCTACCGATCTGGCGGGCCACACAGCCACCGACACTCTCACTGTCACACATTATCCGGCCTTGAAAGATATCCGGGTTTTTCCCAGTAAGGTCGGTCTGGTTCAGGGAATGTCGCAGGAGTTTAAGGCGGTTCCAATAGACATCAATGGAAATATCAGGCCCCTTGCCGAGGGTTCATCGTTGACTTGGTCTGCCACAACCGGTGAAATCGACTCTCAAACCGGTCTGTTCAAAGCGGGTTCCGGGTCGAGTGTAGTCACTGTAAAATCCGGCAGTGCGGCATCTCAGGTGAACGTTGAGGTGTTTTCTGCGACGAAAGCCGGAGGTTACGCGCTGGAACGCTGGTGGGGCGGCAATGTGGATAAACCGATAGGCGTAGCGATAGGTCTGGACGGGTCGGTATATCTGGCCGACAGCCTGAATAACAGAATACAGAAATACAGCTCGACCGGCTCCTATGATGATTCGTTTTCCGGCATCGGCTCCGATCCGTTCGATACGCCGCGCGGCATTGCAATCGACTCATTGGGCAACTTTTACATCAGCGATACCAGAAACAACCGCATACAAAAATACAGTCCCGATTGGGAGCTTGTTGCCGGATGGGGTTCATACGGCACAGGCAATGGGCAATTTGTATCTCCGCATGGCATCGCTGTTGATGGAAGCGATAACGTATATGTTGCCGACAGTGGCAACAATCGAATCCAGAAGTTTAATAGTAACGGCAACTATCTTGCTCAACTTTCTTCATCTACCACCACCGGTGCTGATTTCTCATGGCCGCGTGACGTTTCGGTCGTCGACAAGGATGGAACTCGCTATATCTATGTGGTTGACACACTCAACAATCGAGTTGTTATGTTTACCGAAACAACCTCAAGCTCACTTACGACGGTGCTTTACGACAGCAAGTTGGGCGTGACAAATACCGGCTTAAGTCAGAGCGTTACCTATCACCTGGTTAAACCATGGGGTTCGGGCGGCATTGGAGACGGTGAGTTTATGAACCCTACCGGTATAGAAGTCGGCATGACCGGTGATGTGTTTGTCTCCGACTATATCAACAATCGCGTTCAGGTTTTTGATTCAACAGGCAATTTTGTCGGCAAGTGGGGAGAATACGGCACCAGTGGCGGCCAATTTGTTCAGCCGACTGGGATCAGGCAGGATGCGGACGGCAATGTTTACGTCGTCGATATGAACAACGACCGCGTGCAAAAATTTGTTCCGGACGAAGATACTACGGTTGTTATCACTTCTCCGGAGGCTGGTTTTGACGGTTTCTGGCATAATTCAAGCATACCCGTTGTCGGGACAACCACCGGAATCGTGGTTGGGCTGACATGGTCCAACTCCACTACCGGTGACAGCGGCATATGCACGGGAGTCCGCACTTGGTCGGTGGCTGGTGTGCCTCTTACTTTGGGCCGCAATAATATAGTCATAACCGCACAGGATTCCGCTGGCAATGAAGTGAAGCAGACTCTGACTATTTACTATACGCAAAATGCTCATGCGCTGGTGGTTACAACGCCATCTTTGAATCCTTCAACTGTTGAATCGGGGTCGACAACGACGGTCGGCGCTTCTGCGGTCGATTCGCAGGGGCATGACGTAACCTACTCATGGTCTGATGGAGGTGCCGGCGGTTCATTCGCAAATCCGAGCGCATCAAGCACTACCTATACGGTTCCTGTCAATTCAAGCAGCGCAGACAAGGTCGTTACCATCACCTGTCATGCCGTATGCAAAGTGGATTCCGCTATTACCGGCAGCGCCTCCGCTCAGTTGATTGTGACCGGCGGGCATGTGGTAACATTAACGGGTCCGACACTGACTCCATCAACTATTGATCCCGGAAAGACAACGGTCTGTGCTATCACAGCCATAGATTCCAGGTGCGACTTGCTTAAGTATCGATGGTCCGATTCGGGAGCAGGCGGCACATTCAGTCCGAGTGTGAGCGCTCAGAATCCGACCTATACCGCACCCACAAACACCACCGACGGTGACAAGCATATTAACATAACATGCACTGCCACATGTACAAGCATTTCGACAACCAAGGCTACCGGTACTGCTGTTCTTACGGTAACAAATCCGAAGCCAATAATTTCGATAACCGGTCCGACTTCCGACGACAGCACCACCCGCACCGGGGCGAGCATCAATCTGTCGGGGACCGCTTCGGACGATACTACGACAATCAAGTGGGCTAATTTGGGAACCGGCGCATCCGGGACGATATCCGGCGCCACAAGCTGGAAGATAGACGGAATTGAGATTGTCGAGGGAGACACGAATGTTATCACGGTAACCGCGCGTGACGCAGCCGGCCAGAGCGCATTTGATTCTCTTCAGGTTACTCGAGAGTCCACTCCGGTCGAAGATGCCTGGAAGGGTATGGTCATGGTGTCTCTGCCGATCATTCCTGACGATACCGATCCGAAAAACGTAGTGAGCTTCTATGATATGGATTGGATGATGTATAGGACGAAGAGCGGTAAGTACTTCGGCTACGGCAACGATACGAACCACTACTGCTGGTTTGATCCGACCAGCGCAACACCCGGAAGAGGATTTTGGGCTATGTTTGAAGATACGCCCATAGAGCCTTGTGGTGAAGTTCCGGATCAAGCGGCTTCAACCGAGAAAGATCCTAATGTGGTTTCAATTCATCTTTATAAGGGTTGGAACCTTATCGGGCAGCCCTTTATGAAGACAGTTACATGGGATACGACAGCGATCACGGTCCAAACGGTTGATAGTGCATCGATGGCGTTAAATAAAGCTGGAACATACGTAAAGAGCTATGCCTGGGGTTGGCAGCAGGACGATGATAATCCTCTCACAGGCAAATACTACCTTGTAGGTAATCCTGGTGCAATTTCCGGTGCGACCGATAAGATGGCGCCCTGGCGCGCTTATTGGATTAAGGCGCTGCAGGAGTGCTATCTGGTAATCCCGGCTCCATAAGTCGGGAACCTCATATGTGCGCAACAAGGTAATTCATTATAGAAACTATTGAGGTTAAATGTTATGTTAATTAAAGGACGTATTCTAATTGCCTGCGGTGTGCTGCTGGCGATTGCAATGATCGCAGGATGCGGAGGCGGTGGAGGCGGCACAAACTCCGGCGACACCACCGGTCCCACGATATCCGGCGCTTCGGCTGCATCTCCAAGCAGTTGCGCGGGCGGCGATGTAACAATTAAGGCGAATGTTACCGATAACACTGCAGTGAAGTCAGTAACCGCGGTTGTTACGGACCCTTATGATAAATCATCTTCCACGCTGACTATGAGTCTTACTACAGGCAGCACTTTCAGTTGCAGCGGCTATGAGGCTGCCGAAAATGGTAATACTTCTTCAGTAACATACACAGTAGTTATTACCGCAACAGATACGGCGGGAAATACTTCTAAGGCGTCTTGCACATTCAAAGTGCCGGGTGAAACTCCACCTTCCCCGCCGTCTTTCGAGTAGTCATCACAGAAATCAACACAAGGCCGGACCTCTCTCCGGCCTGTGTTTGTAATTGGGTGCGAGGCGGACTCGCGGTTGATGTATTTACCACCCCACGTCTTCACTTCTATAGGCGCTGAGGCGCTGTCTTGCACTTGTTTTCATATTGCGTTATGCTTATTGAGGAGCTTAAGTATCGGTTAATATATGGGACATTACATCGGCTTATTTTTTTCAAACGGGGTGGTGATAGGCAGCATCTATGCGCTCGTAGCGCTCGGGTTTAACGTCATCTACTCAACGACCGGGATCATCAACTTTGCTCAGGGCGAGTTTGTAATGATTGGAGCGCTGACCAGCGCATGGTGTCATGTCGCTCTCAAACTCCCAATGCCGTATGCTATAGGATTGGGGATTTTGGTCGCAGCTCTTATAGGCCTGCTCTCATATTTGATTGCCTTGCGCCCAGCCAAGGGCGCTTCGCCGGTCACATATATAATTTTGACAATTGCGCTCTCAATTGTGGCCAAGTCAACTGCTTCATTCATATGGGGGACTGATCCATATACCCTTCCCAAGCTGATGGATGGCTCAGTCAAAATAGGAGCGGGCCAAGTGGATGCCCACTCGCTGCTGGTAATCCCTGTGGCCGGCATATGTATGCTTTTGCTGGTTGTTTTTTTCAAGTTCACTCGGTTCGGCATGAACATGCGCGCATGTGCGGAAAACAGTGAGGGTGCAAGGCTCTGTGGGATCAGCGTGGATACTGCTTCGGCAATGTCTTTTGCCCTCAGTGCGGCGCTTGCGGCGGTAGGCGGTGTGATGATTACTCCGATCATGAGCATGCAGTTCGACGGCGGTACGATGATCGGCATCAAGGGCTTTTCGGCAGCGATACTTGGCGGACTGGGAAATCCCATAGGATGTGTGCTTGGCGGGCTGATTATCGGGGTGCTGGAGCAGTTTATATGCTTCTTCAGTTCGGGTTATAAAGATATCCTTGCGCTTGCGATTGTTGTCGTGCTGCTCTTGATCAGGCCGAGGGGGATTCTGTCGAGATGATCAGCAAATATCCGCGCCCCAAGCCGCTTTGGAAGATATATATGGGTCCGCTGGCTATGGCTCTGGCGGTTATTGTTTTTCCAAGACTCTTGCCTGGTGACTACTCATATTTGCTCGATCTGGCTCAACTTTGCGGGATATATGTTATCATCGTATGCGGTCTGACGCTGCTGATGGGATATACTGGTCAGATATCTCTCGGTCATGCCGGTTTCTATGCTCTCGGCGGATACATTCCTGCGGTGCTGATCAAATCGCTGCATTGGCCGATGTGGTCTGCAATTCTGGCTGGGATCATCGGGACTGCATTGATATCGTTTTTGGTAGGCAGTTCCATACTCCGGCTCAAGGGCAACCACCTTGCGCTGGCGACTCTGGCGATAGGCATAATAATAGGTGAGGGGATATCCAAGTTCCCGATCACAGGCGGGGCCGACGGAATTCTGGGTCTTCCGCAGATCACATTTTTCGGTTTAGTCAAAGACAGTCTCAGCAAGTTCTATTTCATATGGGCGATGGTGACTTTATGCATAGTCTGGGCGATTGGGCTTATCGAATCGCCTCAGGGCAGGAGCCTTAGAGCCATCGAGGGTGACGAGTCCGCGGCCGCATCGCTTGGAATCAATACATTCGCCCTCAAGGTCAAGGTGTTTACCGCATCGTGCGTACTCGCCGCAATTGCGGGTGTGCTCTTTGCGTTTGTCCAGTCCGACGGTATGCTGTTGCCTGAAGAGTTCAGTCTGATGATGAACGTGCAGCTTGTCATGATGGTCGTGATAGGCGGCATGGGCAGCATCTGGGGCAGCGTGGCGGGCGGAGTGATTTTGACTGTCCTGCACGAGATAATCAATCTTGTCGGCACGGCAGCGGGCGCAGCAGATACATCTCGCATTGAGCATATGATCTTTGGGATTATGCTTGCGCTGATCCTTATTTTGTCTCCTTCAGGGATGATTCCCGGACTAAAGAGAGCCGCTGCCCGTATTGCGGGTGCAGTCAGAAGGAAATGATGGACATATCTTTCGGAGGTGATGAGTATGTCTGATGGGCCTTTCACAAGAATGACGAATAAGCCGCTGATAACACCGATGGATGTGCCGGTTAAGGCAAATTCGGTGTTCAATCCCGGTGTTGTCGAGTACGACGGCGAGACACTATTGCTGCTGCGTATAGAGGTGCGCCGAGGGATCTCAGAGATTCGCGTAGCCAGGAGCAAAAACGGGGTCGATGCATGGCGCTTTGACGACAAAGCTCTGCTCTGTCCTGACCAAGCCGAATTTCCATACGAAGAGTGGGGCTGTGAAGACCCGAGAGTCACGCAGATCGCCCCGCGCGAGTGGGTCATCGCCTATACGGCTTATTCCAGATACGGCCCGGCGGTAGCTCTGGCAAGGACCAAGGATTTCTTAACTGTTGAGAGGTTGGGAACCGTTCTCCCGCCGACAAACAAGGACGCCTGCCTTTTTCCAGAGCAGTTCGATGGCCACTGGATAATGCTTCACAGGCCCGTCACGGGCGGCCAGGAGCACATATGGTATGCAAGTTCGCCCGATGATATGGTCTATTGGAGCCAGCCGGGTGTGCTTATTCCCGAGCGCGGCGGACCCTGGTGGGACGGCCTCAGGATAGGCGTCGGAGCGCCCCCTATCAAGACCGATCAGGGTTGGCTTTTGATATATCACGGCGTAAAAGAGGCGGCGGGTCATCCGGTCTACAGACTCGGGCTGGCGCTGCTCGATCTTGAGAACCCGCGCAAGGTGCTCGCAAGGGCATCGGACTGGTGTTTCGCCCCTGAGGTCGATTACGAACAGTATGGCCTGGTGCCTAACGTGGTCTTTACATGCGGCGCGGTAGTGCGCGGTGATGAAGTCTGGATGTATTATGGCGCCGCCGATACTGTAGTCGGCCTTGCTACCGCTAAACTCTCCACATTGGTAGATTTCGCGTGGAAGCACGATTACCTGCATATGGTTGGCCGAAACAAGGGCATGGTGGTGTAATATTCTCTGATCGGGCTGGATATCCGATCCAGCCCGAAAAAGAACTGTGCGATTTCAGATCGCGATATTCTCCGCGGTCGCGATCAGATATCGCGCTCGATTATTGGGATCAAAGTGAGTAGAACGCGCAGAGCCAAGCTCTTAGCTCTCCACTCTCTACTCTCAGCTTATGCTATGCTTGAACTGACTAACATAACCAAAACCTTTGGCGGCGTGCGCGCCGTGGATAACGTGAGCTTCTCGATAGATGAGGGGAGCCTTACTGCTATCATCGGGCCAAACGGCGCGGGTAAGACCACTCTTTTCAACCTGATAGCCGCTGCCATGCCGCCCAGCGATGGTCACATCAGCTTTCTGGACAAGAAGCTGCCGCCTCAGCCGCATAAGGCTGCAAAGCGGGGTATAGCGCGCACATTTCAAAACGTCCGGCTCTTTCACGATATGACTCTGCTCGAAAATGTCCTGTGCGCTTGGAACACAGGCTCTTTTATTGGCTGTTCTATATGGCCCGGCCGGTATCGGGAAGATGAGCGCCTGCGTATGAAGCGCGCAAACTATATACTCGAAGATATGGGTCTGGGCGATGATATAAACACAAGGGCAGGGGACCTGCCTTTCGGCAAACAGAGGCTTGCTGAGATCGCGCGCGCCCTCGCTCTTTCGCCTAAGATGCTACTTCTGGACGAACCTGCAGCCGGTCTTAATAGAACCGAAAGTGCCCAGCTTTCCAAGCTGATACGCCATATAGTCAGCAGCGGGATCACGGTTTTGCTGGTCGAGCATGACATGCAGCTTGTCATGAGGCTTGCGGAGCGCGTGATAGTGCTCGACAGCGGCGCGCTCATCGCGGACGGCAACCCATCCGAGGTGAGCAGCAATCCAAGGGTCATAGAAGCTTATTTGGGGGTCGCCGAATGCTGAGGGCAGTAAACCTGAGCGCAGGTTACGATAAGCTCACTGTAATTAAGTCCATCTCGCTGAGAGTGCAGCAGAACGAAGTCGTAGTGCTGGTGGGCGGCAACGGTGCGGGTAAGAGCACACTGCTTAGGAGCATAGCGGGGCTTGTAAAAGTCAGCGAGGGGCGTGTAATGCTTGGCGGTGTAAGCATCACTGGTCAGCCGGCAGAGAAGATAGCACGGATGGGACTTGCTCTGGTTCCCGAGGGCAGAGCGCTGTTTTCATCCATGACAATTTATGAAAACCTCAAAGTCGGCGCGAATGCAGCGCGTGCGTCTCGCTCGGAGACCAACTGTCGTTTCGATATGGTTTTCGAACTTTTCCCTGATCTGAAGAAGCGTCTGGCGAGCAGGGCAGGGGAGCTGAGCGGCGGCCAGCAGCAGATGCTTGCCCTTGGAAGGGCTTTGATGAGCAGTCCGAGAATCCTGTTATTGGATGAGCCGTCTACGGGTCTTGCGCCAGTGCTTGTAGCGGAGTTATTCGAGAAGATCGCCGCTCTCAAAGATCAGGGCATGACCATTCTGCTTGCCGAGCAAAACGTCCATAAGGCGCTGGATATTGCCGACCGTGGTTACGTAATAGAAAACGGCAGAATTATACTGGAAGACACCGGGGACGCTCTAAAGTCCTCCGAACAGATACAGAAGGCATACTTGGGAGTCTAACCCATAACTCACAACCCATAACAAATATCTCGTATCCCTCCGGGTATCCTACCTGGAGGGGAAAACACACAACGAAAGGAAAAGGGAAATGAGGAATCTGGCGAAGGTAGTTGCATTAGTAGTTATGATCTCACTTCTGGCGGCAGGCGGAGCCTGCGCGGCGAAGGTGATCAAAATCGGTGGCCTGTTCGCGCTCTCAGGCAAAGCTGCCAATGTGGGCGTGACGACCAAGCAGGTGGCCGATATGGTCATCGACGACATCAACCGCAAGGGCGGTATAAAAGGTGCGAAGCTGCAGTTGGTTGTGGCCGACACCCGCTCCGAACCGTCTCAGGCTGTTGTCGCTCTGAAGAAACTTGTCGAAAGAGACAAGGTTGCGGCGATTTGCGGTCCCACCACCACAGGTGAGATCATGGCGTGTATGTCGGCGATCCAGGCAGCCAAAGTCCCGACTGTCGCATGCGTCGGCGGCGCGGCTCCGGTCACACCCGTGCGTCCCTGGGTCTTCAAAAGCCCTCAGAAGAGCTCTTCTGCCGTAGTGCGGATATATCAATATCTGCAGAGCAAAAAGATCAACAAGATAGCTCTTCTGACTGCTATGGACAAGTTCGGCCAGGAGGGTGAAGAGCTTCTCAAACAGCTTGCTCCCAGCTATAAGATGAAAATTGTAGCCCATGAGCGCTTTGATCCCAATGATGCCGACACGTCGGTCCAAATTGGCAAGATAGCCTCAAAGAAGCCGCAGGCCATGATCGTCTGGACTATCGGTCCCGGTGGCGCGGTCGTCGCCAAGAGCGCGAAGCAGCTTAAGGTGCCTTTTAAGGTTGTGCAGTGCCATGGTCAGCCCGATCCGATCTATCTTAAGCTCGCGGGCAAAGCTGCAAACGGAACGGTCATGCCCTCGACCAAGCTGATGGTAGCGAGCCAGCTTCCGAATTCCGACCCGCAGAAGAAAATTGAGATTGCTTTTGCAAAGGAGTACAAGAAGAGAGGTTATGGCGTGGTCAGCACCCATTCCGGCTATGCCTGGGATGCCATTCAGATAATTGCGAACGCCATGAAGAAAGTCGGCACCAATCCGGTCAAGCTTCGCTCAGCTATAGAAAACACAAAGGGCTATGTAGGGGTTAGCGGCATATATAACATGTCCAAAAAAGACCACTGCGGCCTGAGCAGCACTTCTCTTGTGATGATAGAAGTCAAAAACGGCAAGTGGACGTTGATTAAATAATCGCAATCCTGCTCCGCTCCCCGCTTCGGGGAGCGGGGTCGTAGTTCCAGCCGTTGCCTTAAGGCAGTGGATAATCCTCTTCGACCGGATGTGGAGCGAAAATTGGTTCTAGTTCTCAAACGTTGGTGATGGGATCGATTCAGTAGGAGTAAAGAACAAAATGGCAACAGAAAATGGCTGGAAACAGAAAGAGTTTATTATAACTATGTGGTGTCCGCCGCCGGCAACTGACCAAAATATCGATACACTGTTGCGTGACGGTTATAACCTAACAAATGTTGCATTTGCAAATTCTTGGGGACAGGTTGTAAATAATCCCATTGGATTGCTCGACTTGGCGCAAAATCATGGCATCAAATCGCTGTTTTACGATCCGCTCCTGGTTCCCGACAGTCTGGATGACCCTGCGAAGAAGGCGAAGCTCGACGAACTGATTGATATTCTCAGGAAGCTCCCGGCTTTCGAAGGATATCATCTGGCCGATGAACCAAGCGCTCCTATGTTTTCGGATTGGGCCAGGTTGGTGAAGTATCTTAAAGAAAGAGACCCCGAACATCTTGCATACATAAACCTTCTGCCGACATATGCCAGCCAGCAGCAGTTGGGTGTGTTTTTGACGGAACCTATAAGTGGTCCTCTAGGTATTCCGGACAACTTCGCGGGAATTGGAGATTACGAGGAAACAATCAAATTCTACAACGAACATCTGAGGCTTTATATAGAGACCGTCAACCCGGAACTCATTAGCTACGACCATTATCATTTTCTCAATTTTGAGGACACACCCGATGGAGAACAGTATTTCCTGAATCTGGAACTGATAAAAAATGCGTCTCAAAAAGCAGGAGTGCCGTTCATGAACATTGTCCAGTGTTGTTCCGGTGAAAAGGTATGGAGACTCCCTAATCAGAATGAGCTTCGCTGGCTGGCCTACACAACAATGGCCTATGGCGGACGGGGAATATGCTGGTTCCTCCATTCAGGAACCGTGTCCCAAGGCGGTCTGTATCAAGATGAAAAAAGAATGCCTATCGCAGATTGGGTGGCGAACGTAAACCAGGACATAAAGGCTTTGGGACCACAGCTCATGAAATTGAGTGGGACACAGGTTTATCATACCGACCCGCTGCCACTAGGGACGCAAAGTATTGCCAATGGTTGTCCGGTTTATGTTACCGGTGGGCAGTTTGTGGTTGGTATGTTCGCGGAAGAAGGCAAGCTCAATGCATTTATGATCATGAACCGTGACTACAAGACTAATTCTACCGCGCACTTAACGCTTGATATGGGCAAAGGTAAGTTGATGGAGTTCTCCATAGCCGACGGCGAGTGGATTGAAGTGCAGTCCGTGATACCGGGCAGCGCAATTGATGTCGACTTAATCCCAGGCGGCGGCAAGCTGTTTTGTTTGAGATAATGTTTATTTTAGCGATACGCCAAGAGCTCGACCTGAGTTGAGTTCAAATAACAAAAGTACGTTTGTAGATAGATGGCAAACGTCATGTTCGCTGGGGCAATGCTGAGACTACTTACTGGGTCTTTGGGCAGGAACCGGGGAGAGGTAAAAGCGTGACACTATTTATCTTATCTCCTTCGAAAATGCGAAACATTTTCGTTTCCTTCGTGGCGAACACGGCAGCGTTCTCCACAGGAGAATCGCGAGAGTGTTCATGCCACGATTCCTAACCACCTGCCGAAGATGGGATGGAGAAAAAGAGAATCTATCCCTCCAAGAATCTTTCCTGGAGGGAAATAACGAGGTGAAGACAATGAACGGATACTGGAACGAAAAAGCAGAGACTATGTCGCGCGATGAGCTCGCGGCGCATCAGCTCACAAAACTCAAGGAAACGGTGAAAAGGGCATACGACCGCAGCCCGTTTTATAAGGCAAAGATGGACGCGGCTGGCATCAAACCGGCGGACATCGAGATGCTGGAGGACATACGTAATCTGCCGTTCATTGACAAGAACGACTTTCGTGACCAGTATCCGCTCGGAATGCTGTGTGTAGACAAGTCCGAGCTGCGCGAGATGCATATGAGCTCAGGTTCGACCGGCACTCCCGTCGTAATGGCCTATAATGAGCACGACCTCGACCAGTGGGGCGAGTGCATGTCTCGCTGCTATTATATGGCCGGGCTTGTCAGTGGTGATACTATTCAGATCACGCCGTCATTCGGTCTCTTTAACGGTGGTTTCGGGTTCTACCATGGCGGGCGCAAGTCCGACATGTTCATAATCCCGGCAGGCGCCGGCAACACACCCAGGCAGATAAAGCTGATGAACGACTTCGGCGTCAAGGCTCTGATGTCGGTTGTAAGTTACGGCATCAGGATTATGGAAGTCTTAGAGGACCAGAAAGCTGAGATACCCAGCCTTAAAATCGGCATCTTTGGCGCGGAGACCTTCAGCGACAAGATGCGCGAGAAGATCGAAAACGGCCTTGGGATCGAGGCGTTCGATATCTACGGCATGACCGAGACGGGCGGTGTTTCGACTACAGGTATGGACTGCCAGGCACATAAAGGCATCCACGTCTGGGAAGACCAGTATATCTGTGAGATAGTCGATCCGACCACCGGCAAGACCGTCCCCGACGGCGAGTTCGGCGAAGTGGTCTTCACGTCGCTTAACCGCCAGGCCATACCGATTATCCGCTACAAGACGGGTGACCTTACCCGCATTCTTACGCGACAGAAGTGCGAGTGCGGCAGGACGTCGCTGCGTCTCGACCGGATCACAGGCCGTAGAGACGATATGCTCATCGTGAAGGGTGTCAACTTCTTCCCCAAACAGGTCGAGCAGGCTCTTATGGAGATCCCGGGCGTCTGCAGCAACTATCAGATCATCATCGAGGAGAAAGACGGCGTCAAGGACGTCCGCATTAATGTCGAGGCCGAAGAGGGCGTGACAGGCTTTGTGGTGGAAAAGAAGCTCAAGGAAGTCCTGGGCTTCAGCCCCAAGGGTGATGTCTATAAGCCGGGCACCCTACCTCGTAATGAAGGCAAGGCCGTGCGTGTCGTCTATGAAAAAAACGATTCCAAGAAGTGCTGAGACCTAACAAACTATTCGTTGATCGCGCGCGATATCTGATCGCGTGCGAAACAGAATCTCGGGATTTCAAATCCCTAGAGTCGTGTTTCGTGCATTGTCGGATATAACGCCCGAACATCAAGTTGATTATTATCGTAGTCGCACATAGAATACTCGTGCGTTTGCTCAGACGGAATAGATAATGAACAACAGTCCATCTAATCCTTTCGGCAGATATCAGTCTTCAGATCAAGTCTATAACTTGAAGCTCAGAAAGCGGCTTCAGATGGCTTTGCTGCTTTTTACGCTGGTAGGATTTCTTGGGCTGTTTGCTGCCCTTTTTCCGGCAGGATATGTACTATTGCGGCATGGCTATATAGCTGTGGGCTCCGCTGTATTGTTCGCTATTATCCCATTGTTAATCGGGTTGTGCATAGCGAGTATACAATACAGTGGAGCCTTTATCCATGGCTATCTACGTCCCAGAGTAGGCAATAAAATAAATCGGAAATATCAAGTCGATCCCTCTTCAGCATGGTTTGTCGGTATCTGCCCCGGGCGCATGCTGAGGCTATTCGGCAGCGATACTGTAATGGATGTGGGCTTCTTGTCTATAGAGCCCGGCAAGCTTGTATTCTATGGCGACCTGATCAATTTCGAGCTGAAAAACGTGCAGGTTTCTGATATATCGCTCCATGTCGGCATTCTTCCATTTGGTTTGAAGGTTACAAGAGTCATCATTTCATGGACACATCCCGGAATCGATGGAGTTCAGGAAACCGCCGTTGAGACGTATGACTCTCTTCATGTCGCTGGTAAGGGAAACTATGTACAATCGCTTTTCTCAGCCTTGAGCGCTTGGCAAAACGATTCTTCATCTCCCGGCACGCGCCGTTTTGATGTTCCTCCAAGCGAAAGCGAATTTTCCGATCTTAAAACAGTTCCGCTGTATGCATCCGGTCCTTCCTGCCTGATCAACATCGCCGCAGTGCTGCTGGCGGGAATCATTATTGGGGTAACTAGGCGCATAACCTCAATATGGTCCATGTCATATGGCAAGCTCGCAATTGTGCTGTTGGCTGTGATTTTTATTTTACTTTGTGTGGCAGTATATCGCTCCTATAAAAGGTCACCCCCAAATGATCGCCATTGAGATTTCACCGTTTGTGTTTTTAATAAGATAATGTGCAGTTGCATACGGACAATTGCTATAATCATTGCTGTGGCATAAACGATCAAATACAAGAATGCGCGGTGAAAAGAATAATAATGTATATTTTAGTATATACATATTGACATGCAAACAAATGTAGGGTATATTGTAGCACTTAGGCATTGTCTGGGTGTAAATCAGAGTAGTGTCTGAGCAGCAGGCGGGTGAGGCGACCGTCAGAGAACTATTTCAGGGAGGGTATTGGGAGATGAATGTAAGAAAATTTGTCGGAATTGCATTGTTTGCCATGCTTGTATGTATGGTTCTGTCTGTCGGGGTTCAGGCTATTAACCTGACAATATTCCAAACGTCGGACACGCACTACGAAGGCACGTCGCCGACCAATGGAACCAAAGCGACTGTTCAGGCGATGAATGGCCTAGCCGGCATGGCTTGGCCGTATGGCGGCACTATACCCACTCCAAGCGCGGTTATAGTCTGCGGGGATCTGTGCGATGGCGGAAAGTCAAGCACAACTCCAGCCACCGATACCCCTCAGTGGTACAGCAATCGAAACTACCAGCATGAGTGGACCGGGTTCGATTACAACTTCCCCAAAAATGGAGTTGCCGGCGACAATAATCGTTTGAAATACCCGAATTACTGCGTTCCGGGCAACCATGATTACTGGAGATGGTGCGGTTACACACTCGGCACTTCGACATATGTTGCCGAAAAGCTCAAAGCCCGTTACACGACAAATGCAATCGAGCAGGGCAATGTCTACTACTCATTCAATCTGGGCGGCGTGCATTTTTGCGCAATCGGGCGTTATCCAAGCCCGGCTGTCCTGGACTGGCTGACATATGATCTTTCGACCGTAGGTTACGATGCCCCCGTAGTTCTGTTTTTGCACTATGACTTCTCTGACAGCGATTGGTGGACTGCCAATCAGCGCCAGTACCTGGCTAATGTGCTCAACGCCGGCTACAATGTCATAGCCATACTCAACGGTCACACGCATGCTTCACAGCACTATATGTGGAATGGTATAGACATATATGATGATGGCTCAGCATCAGCAAATTGCGGCGTAAATGTAATACGTATAACTGATACTACAGTTCAGGTCTGCCACTATACGGCTACTCAAAGCAACGGCACCTGGACCGGTGGCTCATGGCCGTGGGCACATTCAAAAACATGGTAGTGCGGTAAAGTGGGTGGCTTGCCGCCTCAAGGCCGATCCACAGTTCAACGTAACAACAGCCGGAGCGCATTCATATATGCGTTCCGGTTTTTTGTTACAGGCGGAGCAGGAGGATTGCCCAACAGCAGCGCCGAAAGCTTTATAAAGAAATATATGCTATGATAATTCCCTACTCAAATGAATATGTTGACTATCTGCGCGACGAGTCCCGCCTCTTGGGCAGCGCCGACGCCATAGTGTTTCCGACGAGCGAGCAGGACATAATCGATGCCGTCAAATATGCCCGAAAGCTTGGCATGTCCATAACCACACAGGGCGCTCGGACGGGGATCGTTGCAGGCGCAGTGCCCGCCGGCGGCCTCGTGCTCAATCTCAGCCGGATGCAATCAATTAGTGCGGTTATGCGCAATAAATCGGGAGATGGTCGTCTGATAGTCCAGCCCGGTGTGCTGCTAACAGAAATTCGAGAAGTTGCAGCCAAGCACAACCTTCTCTTCCCACCCGACCCTACCGAAACATCAGCTTCAATAGGCGGAATGGTCGCCTCCAACGCCTCCGGAGCGCTTACTTTCCATTATGGTCCTACGCGCAAATGGGTCGAGTCCCTTCGCGTAGTGCTTGCCGATGGCGATATCATAAGTCTCAAGCGCGGAGAGTGCGTTGCCCAAGGTCGTTCATTTACCATCACAACCGATTCCGGGCGCGTCATCTCAGGCAATCTGCCGAATTATACCCAGCCGGATGTAAAGAGCGCAGCAGGCTATTATGTCGCAGACAACATGGACCTCATCGACCTTATGATAGGCATGGAGGGCACACTCGGCGTGATCTCAGAAATTGAGTTAAGGCTGATTCCTGCTCCAGGGGAAATCAATGCTCTGACTGTCTTCCTGCCATCAGAGGAAGCAGCGCTCAAGTCCGTGCGAGTCTTGCGAGGCGAGAAGGTCGATGGCTTTGATCCGATATCTGCAAGGCCGGTCGGAATTGAGTTTTTCAACTCCGATGCGCTGAATCTGCTGCGCCGTATGAAGGGCGAGTATCCCGCATTTGAGAAGATACCAGCCCTAAAGCCCGATTTCCATACTGCTCTCTATGCCGAATTTCATGGGTCGAGCGATGAGGAGCTTGAAGAGGCGGTAATGGCAGCAATGGAGCCTCTTATGGAGCTTGGAGCCAGCGATGAAGATGCCTGGTTCGCCACCACCGCGCGTGAACTCGAACCCATCAAAGCCTTTCGCCATGCAGTCCCCGAGGCTGTGAACCTGCTGATAGACCTGCGCAAGCGCCAGTGCCCGGATATTACCAAACTAGGCACCGACATGTCCGTCCCCGATGCCCGTCTTGAAGAGGTCATATCTATGTACAACTCCGATTTGAGTGAAGACGGACTTGAATCAGTGATCTTCGGACACATTGGCAACAATCATGTCCACGTCAACATCCTTCCGCACGATATGGGTGATTACCGCCGAGGCAAATCATTGTATATGGACTGGGCCAAACAAGTGGTAGCCTTGGGCGGTTCGGTCTCAGCCGAGCATGGTATCGGCAAGATCAAAGCGCCGTTTTTGCAAGTGATGTACGGTGACGAGGGCATCGCCGAGATGCGCTCTCTCAGGTCTCTTTTTGATCCCGAATCCAGACTCAATCGCGGAAATCTCTTCTAACCTGTTTTCCCTCTCCCAATGGCGGGAGAGGGTTGGGGCAGCTGATTTAATATTGAGTATTTTGTATTGATTATTTACGCCTAATGCGGATTGAGCCGATTGCAAAACTGTGCGTTTTAACTCTCCGAATGTGTGGAATCTGCTTTTTTCTAGTTGAGCTTCCGTGCCGGCATTGAAATCTCAATATTTTCCTGCTTAAATGCCTTGTGGAGAGCCTTTATATACTCGTGCTGCAGTACATACTGCGCATCGACTTCAATTGCCCTGAATATCACGACAAACGTAACGCCTGTGTCCGCAAACTCCTTGAACCGCAGCACCGGCGCAAATGTCATGTCGCCTCCGGGGAATGCGCGCAGCACTTCGTTTGCAACTTCAATGGCTATCTTTTCAACTTGCTCAAGGTCACTAGTGTAGCTCACACCGGCATATGTATACACACTCAGAGTAGGGTTCGGCAGGGTCATGTTGGTGATGACAGACTGTATCAGTTTCGCATTCGGAACGAGAGCCAGGTTGTTTGACCCAAGCCTTATCTGGGTATTTCGCCATCCGACAGTCTCCACAAACCCTTCCTGCCCGCTGTCAAGCTTAATATAATCACCCATCCGCACTGTCCGGTCTACAACCAGGTAGAAACCTGCGAATAGGTTGGCTACCGTATCCTGCAGAGCCAGGCCGACTGCCAAACCGGCGATACCCAAACTAGCGACCAGCGCGGTCACCTTAACACCCATCATCGAGAGTATCTGGACCGCACCTATCAGCCAGACGATGAGAACAGCCAGCTTCCTGAACATCGAAAGCTGCGATTTTTTGTCTGTTCCCGACCCTATGTACCATTGCATAGCCAGGTTGATAATGCTTGTAATTGCAACAAGCACGACCACAGCCGTCACTGCATCAAAGAGCGAGCTATATTTAACTATGTAATCGGCGACCCGGTCAACCTGGAGGAGCGCGACATATACGCCCGCCAGCAAAATTATGATAGAGGCGGGCAGCCTCATAGCACGAAGCAGATCGCCGGTAAGGCTTGAGTTTTTCTGGTCGAACCTGTCAGCCAGCATTGCCAGGACGATCCGCACTCCGATCACAAATGCTGCCGCAATGACCAGCGTCACTCCCGCCTCGATAATATCTCTAGCCAACTGTGACATACCACACCTCCAAATCAACCTCCGCCATTATAACTCAATCATATCATAACGCATAGCCCGTGGGCCTCTGCAGTTGAAACAGGGATACCACAAGATCATCTCGAAATCTAACATGCGTTCTCGCCTTGTCTATTGTTTGACTTGCGCGGGATATTTGGTTATAATGCCAAATATAAGGAAACATTGGGTATGAACAGACGTATATATGAAGAGAGAGCCAAGATTATAAAAGCGCTGGCGCACCCAAGCCGGCTGATGATGGTGGATGCGCTCGTGGGCGGCGAGAAGTGCGTCTGTGAGTTACGTGATCTTGTCGGCTCCGACATCTCCACCGTCTCCAAGCACCTGGCGCTCATGAAAGAGGCGGGCATAGTCGATGACCGCAAAGTTGGCCAACAGGTGTTTTACAGCCTCCGCTGCCCGTGCATTGTCAGCTTCTTCGGCTGCGTCGAGGCCGTCATGAAACACAACGCCGAAGAGAAGATGGAACTGATCGGCTAGTGAGTTCGTATCAGAAAGAAACATGCTCGTAAGGGCATTTCTTTTTTCTTTGATATTTGGTTATTACGCCAACAAGCCAACAAGCGCAAGTATATTTTGGAGGATGTGTATGATAAAGATTCAGATTCTAGGCACCGGCTGCGCCAAGTGCAAAGCTCTGTACGATAACACTGTGAAGGCGGTAGATGAGGCGGGAGTGGAAGCCGAGATTGAGAAGATCGAGGATATCAAGGAGATCATGAAGTTCAATGTTCTGATGACTCCCGGCCTTGTGATCGATGGCGAGGTCAAAGCCGCAGGTCGTCTCCTTTCGCCTGAAGATATAAAGAAATTTTTAGGAGAGTCAAATGTCTAGGCAGCTTCCCGGTCTGATAATGTGCGTGTGCACCGGCAAGTGCCCCGGTTTTGCCAGGATGGATATCTGGGATTTCATCAACCGCGTGCGCGTCGAGCTTCCGCTCGAATACGGCTTCATTCACCCTCAGCTCTGCGAAGAAGACGGTGACAGGTTTCTGGCCGATATGCTCAAGGCAGGCCGGAAACTGGTCATAGCAGGGTGCGCTCCAAATATGCAGATCAAGCTTTTCCGCGACGCATTTGAGGCCGCGGGAATGAATATTAAGACGGATATGGTCCCCCTGGATATTCGTGAGATGACAACAGACGAAGCTGTCGAAAAAGTCTCGAAGGCCCTTGCAGATATGGAGGTAAGCCAGGATGGCTGACGACACATTCATGGGCGTAAAGCGCGACAAGATCGATTGGTGCCCGACCATAGACTACTCCAAGTGCGACTTTTGCATGGAGTGCGACAAGTTCTGCCCGCACAAAGTGTTCGAGCGGCGAGATGGAGACCCCAAGCTGGTGGTAGCAAATCCGCACAACTGCGTGGTCTTCTGCCGGGCTTGCTCCAAGACATGCGGGCCTGACGCTATATCGTTTCCCAGCAAGCCTGATACCATCGCGGCTATCAAGAAAATCCGCGAGGAAGAGGGCGAGCAATGAAACGTGTCGTCTTGCCATGCAATGGCTTGGATAAAGCATTCGGTGTGCTCTCGTGTGAGCTGGCTCTGAAGCTCTGCGAGACGAATGGCGCTCAAATAGTCTGTCCAGTGCTGCTCAACAACTCTCCCGCCAGGTATGAAAAAACTCTGGCAGAGTCGGATCTTCTGGTGATAGACGGCTGTCCGACCCGCTGCGCATCCAAGCTCGCCAACAATCTCGGCCTTAAGGTCGATGATAAGATACTCGTCTCCGAGCAGGCCAAAAGCTCCGGTCTGGAGATAGGCGATTCACTACGCCCCGACCCGGTCGGGATGCAGCTTGTGGATATGATGATTAATGATCTTGCCGCGCGTGAGTCTGATATTTCAACGCAGGAGCTAATCCCAGGCGATTTCGAGTCTCCGGTCGATTTCCTGAGCGTAACGCACGACAAGTTCATCTTCAAAATTCCATCTCAGGGCTACCTCTTCAGTGAAAACGACACCTGGGTGCGAGTAATCGGCTCCAGAGCGCGAGTAGGTGTCACCGACTTCGTCCAGCAAAACCTCACCGACATCACCTATTTCGAACCCGCGCAGGCAGGATCGCAGATAGAGCAGTTCGATGAAGTCGGTTCACTCGAGTCCGGTAAATCCATGACGGATGTCCTCTCCCCTGTCTCGGGGCGGATCATTGCCGTCAACATACGGCTTGCCGATTCGCCTGAACTCGTTAATGAGGACCCATACGGCAATGGCTGGATAGCCGAGATAGAACTCGCCGATTTCGATTCCGACAAAGAGTTGCTTCTAGACGCTCAATCTTACTCTAGGATAGTCGAGAAGAAAGCTGCGGAAGTGCAAAAATAGGAAACACGAAGAGAGAATTTCGCGGTTTCGTGCTTTCGCGATTTTGAAAGTGAGTGATATGAGTAAACGAAAGACAATCATAATGCCATGCAGCGGGATCGGTAAGGTCCACGGCCTCATAGCGCGCGAGGCAACTTACGCCGCCGCGGATATGGCCAACGCCGAGACTCTTTGTCTGGCTCTGCTGGTCTCAGGCGATAAAGATGCTCGGGCTAAAATCAAGGATGCCGATTGTATCGCGATAGACGGCTGTCCCAAGCTATGCGCAGCCAAAAATGTGGAGATGGCCGGGGGCAGGGTCGTCAAGTCCGTGCGCGTGGTCGATTCATTTAGGGGTCATCGTGGAGCCGAGCCGGGCACTGCGACCGCACTTGCCGATGACGGCTGGAAGATAGTGCGTGAGATCGCAGCGGATATAGCGTGTGGCCTGGGCAAAAGTGAGGTCAAGTAAATATGTCTGATGGCGATATCAAAGTAGGTATCATTTCATGCAGCGGTGAGGAGATCCCCGAGGGCACAATATCCCGCCTTGCAACGCGCAGGGTTCTGGAACTTATGCGTCCGGGTAATACAGTAACCATCTGCCTGCCCTTGTTCCTTGCAGGCAATGAGGCAGAGCAGGATTTTGCTCGCAAGCACCCGACGATAACTGTAGACGGCTGCGGCAAGCTGTGCGCCAAGAAAGGCACCGAGAAGCACAGCGGTCCGGTAAGCGCCGCGCTGGTCGTCTCGGATATACTGGACAGTCAGTGCTCATGCTGCGCCAGGTCGGCAAAGGACCGCACCGAAAGCGACAAGGAAGCCGTCTGGCTGGTCTCTGAAGAGATCGCCAAAGCTGTGGATTCGATTCTTACCGAAAACGGCGGCTGTTGCAACTCAGAAGATGATACGGACAGCGCCACCTGCGCATGCTCCAAGCCGGTTCCGGGTATGGAGATTTTGGTCGACGGCAAGCCCATTACAGTCGCCGGGCTTGCTCTTATCTTCGATCATCTGGCCGTGAACGGCTTGGCGCCGGATGACAAATGCGGCGACAAGCTCCTTGAGACCGTGCGTATATATCACGCAATCGAGCCTGAAGAAGAGAACGCCTATAAGGCGGCTCTGATCTTGGCATACAAAACCTACAGGAGAAAATCATGAAGAGCAATTGTATCAAATTACTTGTTCTGGTTTCATTGATTGCGGCGATTGGAGTGAGCGCACCGGTTCAGAGCGCTCCAAAGCCTGCCCCCAAAGTAAAGACCGGCGCGGTGGCTCCCAAGAAAGCGCTTGCAAAGAGCGCTAAGAAGCCTGCAGCAAAGAAGATCGCAAAGCAGCTTCCCCGACTGCTCGACCTCGGCGCGACAAAGTGCATACTATGCAAGATGATGGTTCCTGTTCTCGATGATCTGAGAAAAGAATACAAGGGACAACTCGACGTCCGGTTTATCGATATATGGAAAGACCAGTCGGCGTCAAGTAAGTACAAAGTTCAGACCATTCCCACCCAAATATTCTTTGATGCCAAGGGCAAGGAGTTCTCACGACACGTCGGCTTCTTCCCAAAGGAAGATATCATTAAGACCTTCGATAAGCACGGCATTAAGCTCAAGAAATCCGTCCAGTCCAAGAAACCTGAAAAGAAGTAATAGGTGTCAACTAATTTTGGAGCAACTATTCATAACACTCAGCAGGGCAATTGAGGGCGCAGCGCCTGTCGCACTGAGTGCATCTCTTATTTGGGGCATACTCAGTGTGATCCTGAGTCCATGCCACCTTTCGAGTATACCTCTGATAATCGGGTTCATCAGCGAGCAGGGCAATCTGACTACACGAAAGGCGTTCGGCCTCTCGTTCCTGTTCGGCCTCGGCATATTGGTCACGATTGCCGCCATAGGTGTCGTGACAGCAGTTATGGGCCGGATGATGGGTGATGTAGGCAGATACGGCAACTATATCGTGGCGGCAGTTTTCTTTATAGTTGGTCTCCATCTGATCGGAGTTATCCCAATGCCGTTTTCGGGCCCCGGCAGCGTCAGAATGCAGCGAAAGGGCCTGCTCGCATCGTTCATACTCGGTCTGGTGTTCGGTATCGCTCTCGGTCCCTGCACGTTCGCATATATGGCTCCGGTCCTCACTCTCACATTCAAAGTTGCAGCCGCCAATGCCGTATATGCAGTCATGCTGCTGGCTGCCTATGGAATCGGGCACTGCGCGGTTATAGTAGCTGCAGGCACTTCGGCTGAAGCAGTGCAAAACTATCTCAACTGGAACGAAAAGTCCAAAGGCGCTAATATAGTAAAGCGAGCCTGCGGCGCGCTGGTCATGTGCGGCGGAGTCTATCTTATCTATGTCGCAACGTAACAATAGTGGATATGAGCTTGATAAATCACATTTGTAAAACACATAAGTCTGCCGACAATCAGGACAATATTGAGATCATGCGATCCTCCGAGCCGACAGTCGAGGGTAACCTTGCAATAGACGAGAGCCTTGCCCGCGAAGCCGGGCTCACCGGCAGACGGGTCCTTCGCCTCTGGTGGGGAAGCGGCATAACTGCCGTCCTTGGCTGCGCCGACAAGCCCGAAAAGTCTCTTAATCTGGATAATTGCGCCCGCCTCGGAGTCGGCTGGGTAAAGAGAATCACCGGCGGCGGCACTGTGCTGCAAACACACGGCGTGTTCAACTACTCGTATACCGCTCCCAGTTATGGCCGCCTGGATATGCAGCAAGTATTTAGCCAGGGAGCGGATTTGATTGTCAGCGTCCTTTCTGATTTCGGAGTCAATGCGCGGCAGCGCGGAATATCAGATGTCGCAGTGGGCGATTTTAAGATATCAGGAAACGCTCAGGCGCGTAAATGGCATGCCATACTGCTTCACGGTACCATCCTTGTCGATGTTGACTTTGATCTGGTGGAAGCGATATTGAGACATCCGGCAAAGGAGCCGGAATATCGCCGACACCGCCCCCACAAAGAATTTCTGACCACTCTGCGCGACCTCGGTATGATTTTACCTAAAGCGGAAATCGAAGCAGCATTCGCTCAATCAGCAGCAATATTCTCCTGAACCCTACAGATTAATTTTCTGTAACACCTGCCCTGTATTTGCATCCATTATCGTCAATGGCGCAGGAATCCAATACGGCTTGGAGGGCGTTCTCGTGTTGTGCTCTGCCCCGGCAATAATCTTTGCGCCATCGGGGGTGAATGCAACACGCATTAGCTCGTCATTTTGATATACCCAGTCCGGCTTCTTGTCTTGAATGTCCCAGAGTATAACATGACCGTCAAAGTCTACACCCACCAGCTTTCTGCCGTCGGGGCTGAATTCGATATTGCGCAGATTGGATGTGTTTCCGGTCAGTGTGCATATTGTCTTTCCGGTTCGCATGTCCCATATCCTTACCGGCAGTGTTTTTTGGGGATAGCTGCTGTAGTCTTCGTTTTGTTCGGATGCAGCGAACATGGTTGAATTGGGGCTTATTGCAGTCGCAAAACTTGGGTATTTGCCTATTCCTTCCAGTTTTACAAGCTGCTTCCCATCTGCCAGGCTCCATACGATCATGCCAACTTTCGTATAGCCGGTAACTCTTCTATCAGAAGCTAGTGTATAGCCGTAGCAGTTGGTTACCGCCTTTGTCCTATCCGGGCTGACATCTACGACGCGTCCTATAAAAGGCGGGAGTTTACAAAGCTCCTTACCTATGTTCACGTCTCGCCCAACGAGATATGCATGATACTCATAACCGTCATTTATGCATGGCCCTCCTTCATCAGTCCAGAGTGTTGTGCCGTTTTTACTGATCCAGAAGTATCTGAGGTCATCCATCTGACTATACGTTTTACCGCTCGCCAGATCGAAACGATCACACTGAGAATGCGGTACAAATGATATTACTGGCTTCTGGTATGTGATGAGCAGTGAACGGCTGTCCGGAGTAAACGCTATTTTAAAAACCTTGCCGGAGTTCTGCTTATCAATTTGATGCTCCAGCTTCCCTGTGGCAATATCTCTGATCTGGATCATTACATTGTATCTTAACTTTCCAGCATAGATTCTCTTACCTGGTCGGCTCGTGAGGTCTTCTTTATACATCACCGCAACATGCCTGCTGTCCGGGCTTACAATAAGCTCCGACAAATAACCACCGGAGTAGCCTTTCTTTGGCGGCTGGGGAACTACCCTCCATGCCAGCAAAATGGCTCCAAGCCCTAACACTACCAACCCGGCAATTACCACCTGCTTTCGAGTAATCTCATGATACATGCGCATTGCGTGCAGCCTCCTTTTGAGCGCAGCAAATGATTCGGATACTCCCAGCGCCGCAGTCGCATAGTGCGGTGAGCGAATAGAACCTGCAGCGACGGCAACAAGCATTTCCGCATATTCGGCGCCTGCGGACTTTGTATAGCGAATTGCCGTCTCGTCGCAGGCGATCTCCTGCGCAAGCTGCGATTCGCTCGCGGCAACCCACACCAGCGGATGGAAGAAGAAGATGATCTCAGTCAATGCGGACAGCCGGTTCCACAGCAGGTCCCTGCGGCGCACATGCGCTAATTCATGCGCCATCGCCATTCGCAGTTGCCGGTCGTTTTTCTCAAGCATGCTTTCAGGCAGTATGATCGCAGGATGCAAGACTCCCACAATCATTGGTCCAGCATCTCCAGCCAAAAGCCTTGGCTCATTGCGTATTTTCATATCGCTGCATAGTTCACTTATTGTGGAATATAGCTCTGTCCGCTCCACAAGCTTGCTCGCAAGCCAAAGCCTACTGGCAGAACGCCTTCCAATCAACAGTCTCACAAAACCCCAGCAAACACCTAAGAGCCATATGCCGCACAAATAATTACTTATATGAAGATCTGAGCGCTGAGTTGTAAGTGCGCCGCGGTTATCAGTCATTTGCTGTTTAATAATCTTAGAATGCCGGATTGAAGGAGGACTGTACTTGTGGCTGGTTTGTGATAGCTGCACAATCGCCTGCCTGCTAGTTCCTGGCGAGTATGTGCTGCTCTTTGAGACCGACCAGAACCCCAGCGTTATGGTTCCGGCCCAGCACAGACTCACTATCATCTCCAGATAGGCAATTCGCCATATCCAGACTCTGGCTGATGCGGGCATGTGAATCCAAAAGCGGCAGATTATCCATGCGACCGCCAGCGCGACTCCTCCCTGTAGGCTGGCTCGCCAGAGCGCTTCGCATATCCATCTAGATACATGCGGATCAAGCATCTTTCTTCTCCCCTTTCCGGCGTTCATCCAGCGTATCTACCATCTTTCTGAGATCATCAAGCTCTTCTGAGTTCAGATCGGAGTTCTGAGCCAGATATGCCGTAAAAGGCTTGAGTGAGCCTTTCAGGACCCGCTGCATAAACTCTCCGACCAGGTCAGTGAGCAGCTCCGACTTTTCAATGCACGGAGAGTATTGAAAAACACCATCGACCTGTTCGCGAGAGAGGTAACCTTTCTTGCGCAGCCGTTCCAACATGGTGTGAATTGTCGTGCGCGCCTGTCCTCTCGGCGCTCCGTAGCGCTCTGCCACATCCCTCAGAGCGATTGGCGCATTCTCTGTAACAAACCTGAGCAGTTCGAGTTCCTGTTCTCCCAATGAAGCTTTTTTCATTTGACCCTCAATTAGTGTCGACATGTGTAGACTGAATGCAATATAGCATGGTCTACATATGTAGTCAAGAGGGTGTACACTTTTTTTCGGTCAAAATGCACTGCGCATGGCCGAAGGACATCACTCCAGCCCTGGGTAAGCATTACCTAGTAGTATTTATTCAGGAGTAGAAATGCAGCAACCATTACGCCTTGGCCTGTCAAGCAGCGCCTTTATTTACATGATGCCCAGAGAGATCGTCGAGTGTATGGGACCCGCTAAGCAGCTCGATGACAGACAAAACAAAATGATGGTCGATTTCACGCATGAGATGATGGACGCCATAAACGGCTCCGATATCGCCGCCATGGAGTGCTATCATTCAACAATATGGGATGCAGACATGGTCCTCGAGCCGATCCTGGATAACCCGAATGTCGAGTTCTGGTCGGTGCATGCTCCGTATGGCCGCCTGAATGACCCCTCTTCGCCCGATCCCGATATCCGCGCATCAGCCTATAGAGCCTATTGCTCGGGGGTCGATGTTGCGCATCGATTAGGCGCAAAAGTGGTGGTGGCTCACCCCGGAGCAAAAGCGGAGTATGACATGCCGCAGCCCGAGAGGCTAAAGCTGGTTCCCGAGGTCATAGCCAAGGTCGCGGATTATGCCGCCAAGTTCGATATCAAAATCGCAGTCGAACCCCTGCCCAATGATGAGCCCGGCAGCACTCTTGAGGAAGTCCTCTGGATTCTAGATCAGGTAGACCGCTCGAACGCAGGCGTAAATATAGATGTCAATCATCTTTTTCCCGCGGCAGCCATACCTGGTATGATCAGAAAAGCGGGCAAACGAATATTCAGCACACACATATCCGACCAGGACGATCACGAGCGTCACTGGCTGCCCTTTGAGGGTAAACTGGACTGGAGCGCAGTCCTTGAGGCGTTTATTGAAATAGGCTATCAGGGTCCGCTGATTTACGAGACCCATATCAGGACCGCCAATACGCTCAAAGAGGCTGCACAGATTGTTGTTGATAACTACAATCGATTAATGAAGGTGCCCGTGGGACAAACCTCCCGCTAATCCTATGCCCGTATCTGCGAACAATCCGGCCCAAGACAACTCACCCCGACTGGATCAGCTCTTCATGGCGAAGAGAGTCCTGTTTATAGGCGCGCATCCGGACGATATAGAGTTCTACTGCGGCGGGCTGGTCCACATGCTCGGCAAAAACGGGACTAATGTCACCTTCGCAATAGGCACGCGTGGAGGCAAGGGTTATAAGGGCTGGATGAAGCGGCGGCTTGAGAGTATGCGGACATCCAACCAACTCGACTCTGCGGCAATTTTAGGCAGCGTCAATGTCATCTTCTATGATTATCCCGATAAATCCCTCACCGAGCACATAGACGCCTACGCCTCCGATCTCAAAACACTCATCGAGAGCGCCGACCCCGACCTCATATTCTCATGGGACCCGGACTATATCTACAATCCTCACCCCGATCACCAGGCTGCCGCCTATGCCGGCCGCATTGCGTCGGCAGATAGCCATGTTTTCTATTATGGCACACGCGAGCCTGATCTATGGATAGGTTTTGGTGAGGATATCTATCAGGTTAAGCTCAAGTCACTCCGAGCGCACCGCACCGAGACTCCGTGGTATTACTGGATGCTGATCCGCAAGGCGTTTCTTGAAAGGCTCATGGGCGAGGGAGCAAAAGTAAACCAGCCCTATGCCGAGGTTTTGAGAGAGCCGTAGCTGAAAGTTATGTCATTCCGAGAGAAGTCGAGGAATCTGCTGTGCGCGAACGTGTTCTCGCAATAAGAACACTCCGATTAGCTCTGCAGCTCAGGAAACCACAGACCAATTTCACATGCGGCAGTTTCCGGTGAATCCGAGCCATGAATGAGGTTTTCGCGCGTGCTTATCGTGAGGTCTCCCCGGATTGTTCCAGGGACGGCGTTTTCAGGCTTTGTAGCGCCCATGGTGTTTCGCATCAGAGTTATTGCATTTTCGCCTTCGACCACCATAGCCACCACCGGTCCCGAGGTAATGAAGTCCACCACACCCTCGAAGAAGTCTTTGCCTTCGTGGACTGCATAGTGCTTCCGTGCAATCTCGCGAGAGGGTGTAAGCATCTTCATCGCGACAATCGTGAAGTTGCGCCGTTCGATCCGGCCTATTATCTCACCGATGAGCTTTCTAGCCACTCCATCGGGCTTGATCATTATGAAAGTCCTCTCAGCCATCAATCGTGCGCTCCTATATAGACTGTTATCCTTGCGCTTCCATGTCCTGATACCTTTGCGCCAGGCGGGACCCTCAGGTCAACATTGCTGGTAACAGTATCGCTTGCTCCTTCGATAGAAACCCTGTCCGTAGTAATTGTGCTTATTGCCGCCAATGCGCTGGGTTTGCCCATTATCGTCACCGATGCCGGAACAGCCGTCACACGATTGACCTTGGCCGGATATTTCGGATCCCCCTGAATGTTGGGGCTGACTATCACTGTTTTGGTTGCAGGGACCTCGACCAGTTCGATTTTCAGCCTCACCTTTTCAGGCGATAGAGTCACATCTTCCACCTTGCTTCCGCTCGAATCGAGAGGCGTCAAAGCAAAGTAATCGTCAATGGATTGGTCGGAAAACCGGTTGGGCAGGGTCAGCACCACTCTCTTTACCAGTGATACTTCCGTGCTTTTACCCGATACACTGACGCTGCCCGGTATGAGCACAGGGTTGGAGTATGAGTAACCAAGCGGCGGCGCGGCGGGGAACTTTACCTCGACCGGCAGCTTTTTGCCGCTGAGAGCTTCTATGCGCACCCTGACAGACTGAGGGCTAACCTTGATATCAAGGTTGTCCAAATCTGCCGGAGCCACTCCAAATACGTTTGCCTTGATCTTAAATGTCTTTTCATCCCTGCCGAAACTCGGTGTAGCTGAACTCAGGTCAACAACGGCGGTCACCCTTTGTATAGAGTCCATGACCGATTTGAGACCGCTTATTGTCACGCTTGCTTCATCCTGACTAATCTCAGCCACATAACCCTTGGCGACATTACCTGCAGTCAGTGGGACAGTATAAGTCTTTCGTGCTCTTGGGTTCTGTTCAGCGTTTACATACAAAAACAGGCCGACAGCCACGCCAAGGGCAAGCAGTTTATAGAAGAGATTATGGCGGATCATCTCAGTCTGGACCTCGCCTTCCTGATTGTGCCATTGACTTTGCGTGCGAAATCCGATTTTTTCTCTTTTTCATCCGATATTCCCGAAAGAGTCTTAAGTCTGCGCGTCAGAGATTCCTCGGTCAGACCGCGATGGAGCTTGCCTTCGAGCGCAAGCGAGATCGTGCCCGTCTCTTCCGAGACCACCACCACTGCAGCGTCGCTTTCCTCAGCTACACCCAGCGCAGCCTTGTGACGGGTATGTATCATTGTCCCGACATGGGCGCTTTCGCTCAGGGGGAGTGTGCAGCCTGCGGCTATAATTCTGTTGCCTCGAATGATGACCGCGCCGTCGTGCAGGGGGCTGCCGGGATTAAAGATCGAGCCGATCAATCCCTCGCTTGCCTGCGCATCCAGACGGGTCCCTGTAGCGGCTATATCGTCGAGCGAGCCTTCGCGTTCGATCACAATCAGCGCGCCTATCTGCCTCTCCGACATCCTGCATGTCGCCTTCACGATTACATCTATCAGAGATGAGCGGTCTTCTTCGTCCATTACGGCAAGTCCTGCGCCCCATCCGGCGAACCTGCCCATGTTTTCAAGCGCATGACGCAGTTCAGGCAGGAAAAGGATAACAATTGCGACCGGTCCCAAAGGCAAAAATGAGCGCAGCAGGTAGTTGAGAGTCTGCAGATGAAGCCAATCGGTAATCGGAACGAGGAATAAGAAGAGTAACAGTCCCCAGATGATTTGCCATGCGCGGCTGCGCTTGGAGAGCATAATCAGCCAGTAAACAAGCGCGGCCACGAATATGATGTCAAAAAATGTTGAAATAATGTTGGTCCACCCCGCAGCCGCGAGGTATTTAAGCCATGCCCCAAATAAGTTCAATTTATCTTGTCCGGTGAATCAGGAGCTTATCTCACCTGCTCCATTTTCATACTCTAAGTATAACATCGGCGCACTAATGTGGTCAATATTTATTCGAAAATGGATGTCGTAAAATTAATCTGACAGAGCTATAAGATTAGGATTGACCACATAATCTATCGCAGCTAGAATGCATGTAGATAATTGCCGGGGGTAAAGCTAACGTGTCTGAGGGCATTATATTTGACATTCGTGAGTTTTGTATACACGACGGCCCCGGCATCCGCACGACGGTTTTTCTAAAAGGCTGCCCTCTGCGCTGCAAGTGGTGTCACAACCCCGAGGGCATGTCAGCCGAGCCTCAGATGATTAACAGCGCGGGCAGCCGGCGCATAGTGGGGGAGAAGTATCAAGCCTCCGAGGTGGCAGATCGTCTTAACAGCCAGGCGGATATCCTCTGCGCCAACGAGGGCGGAGTGACCTTCTCCGGCGGCGAGCCTCTTATGCAATCCCGGTTCGTTAAAGACATAATCGACCTGCTCGACAAGAAACTGCATATCGTTCTCGATACATCCGGCTGCGGCACACACAGTGATTTTCAAATGCTTGCCGCAAGAGTCGATATGGTATATTTTGATCTGAAGCTGATCGACCGCCAGGCGCATGTCAAGTATACGGGTGTGGACAACGATCCTATTCTGTGCAACCTGCGTGCCCTCAGTGAGTTTGAAAAACCGTTTGTGATCCGGATCCCACTTGTGCCGACGGTTACGGATACGGATGAAAATTTATCCGCGATAGCAAAAACAGTCCGCGGCCTGCCCGGGCTGGTTAGGGTGGATCTGCTGCCCTATAATAAGGCTGCAGGCGGCAAATACGCGTCTGCCGGGATGGTCTTTGACCCGGGCTATGATGAGTCCGCCCAGTTGAATTTAAATATTGATTGCTTCAAGAAAGAGCAGGTGGAAGTGCGGGTAGCATGAACGAGCTTCTAATAGAGAAAAAACACAGCGTCAGAGAGCGTGAGCATAAGCGCTTCCGGCAGCAGGCCCCGCCGGATGTGTTGGCCGAATGCGAGCGTGAGAACTCGTCGGGCATGCGGCGGGCAGCGCTGCTCATAAAGCGCCAGTGCGAGGCGGAGAGCGTTGTGATAGAACCTGGCGAGAGAATAGTGTTCACGCGCACAATACCCTGCATACCGCGAATTTATGCCGATATGGACCCTGTGTGTCTGATTAACAATATCTGCGCCGATTGGCAGATGGCACTCTCTCAGGGCCTGCTCGGGCGTAGAGAAGCCGCAGCCGATGCGCGGGAGCGGTATAAAGATAATCCTCAGGCATCTGAATTTCTGGACTGCGCGATAGAGTCAATCGACGCCGTGCTGGCTCTCGCCGCGCGTTACGCCCAAGCCGCAGAGCAGATGGGCAGGCACGATATAGCCCAAATGCTGCGAAACGTCCCGGCTAATGCCCCGCGTTCATTTCATGAGGCTCTGCAGTCGCTCAAGTTCATGCATTCCGCTCTCTGGCTTGCCGGGCACTATCATGTCGGCCTTGGCCGGTTCGACCAGTATATGTGGACGTACCTCGAAGCCGATCTAAAATCCGGCGTGCTTACCGAATCCGATGCCGAAGACCTGCTTGCCGAGTTTTTCATCTCGCTCAATAAAGACACTGATGTTTATTACGGAGTCCAGCGCGGCGATAACGGCCAGTCTATCATGCTCGGCGGCGTCAAGCGCGACGGCTCCGACGCTGTGAACCCTCTCACGCGCATGGTCCTGCGGGTGGTGCGGGATGTTGGCATGATCGATCCAAAGATTAACCTTCGGATTAACGCCGATACGGACCTCGATCTTTTGTGCCTGGCTACCGAGCTTACCAGCAAGGGCCTGGGTTTCCCACAGTACGCAAATGACGATGTCGTGATCCCGTCTCTGGTCGCCCACGGCTACGACCTGGAGGATGCGCGCGATTATTCCGTAGCTGCGTGCTGGGAGTTCATTATTCCCGGTAAGGGTATGGAGATAGTAAACTACGAGACAATGCGGTTTCCGAAAATTGTAGACCAAGCTATCCGCAATGGCCTTGCCGCCGGAGACACGTTCGATGGAATACTGAACCGCGTTAAAGTAGGTATTGATGAGGCTGCACGACGTTATGCCGACTGCTATTCTAAGCGGCAACTGCCGCCCGCGCCTTTCTACTCAGTACTGATGGATGACTGTATAGAAAATGGACGAGATCTGTCCTCAGGAGTCAAATACAACAACGTAGGCATTCATGGCGCCTGCTCAGCAAGCGCGGCTGACGCACTGGCTGCAGTCAAGAAGCATGTCTTCGATCAGCACGATATAGACCCTGCCGATCTGCTTGCCGCACTGGACGCCGACTATGATGGCTTCGAGGATATAAAGCAAAAGCTGCAGAACGACTCTCCAAAGGTCGGCAACAATGACGATGCAGCGGATAGTATGCTCACTACACTCTTCGACTACTTTGCCGATGCCTGTGAGAAACTTGGCGATCATGATGGCAAATGGATCATGCGCCCCGGCACAGGCTCAGCCATGTTCTACCTTTACATGGCCGACGAGGTGGGCGCAACTGCCGAGGGTCGCAAGAAAGGCGAGTATTTCAGTGCCAATCTAGCTCCGGCTCCCAACATCCGGGTGCATGGCCCTATAAGTGTGCTGCAGACCTATTCTAAGATCGACTATAAGCGCGTATGCAATGGGGGACCGATCACAATGGAGCTTTCAGATGCCGTCTTTCGCGATCAGGACTCAGTCCGCAAAGTGGCCATGCTGGTGCGCACCTTTGCCCAGCTAGGCTGCCAGCAGCTTCAGCTCAACACACTTAACTATGAGAAGTTGATGGATGCAAAGGCTCATCCCGAGAGACATCGTGACCTGATCGTGCGGGTATGGGGCTGGAGCGGTTACTTCTGCGAGCTTGCTCCCGAGTATCAGGAGCACGTGATCAACCGATACAAATACGCGTTGTGAGTCTCTATGCGCCCCACCTGAGAGTAACCGTGCTCCACAGCACGAGTATGTTGACTATTAGCATAATAGCGCACCCGACAGCAAAGCCTATCTTCTTGGCCTTGACGCTCTTAAGCCAGCCGTCAGCGCCGAGTATTGATGCAATAGCGATCACTGCCGCCGAAGGCAGCAGCAGGCGGCCCTGCAGGTTTGTTCCCCAGTCGACAGTCAGCGCATACTGCATCCATGAAACATAAGTAATCACCGGAGCGATGCATAACAAGCACAGTGATCGCCAGTCCACACTGCCTTTTCGCCTGATTCGTATAATCAGCCCCACAAGCCAGAAGACTATGGGAAAGCAAAGAGCTTTCAAATAAGGAATAAATGGAAGATGTTTTTCAATGAGCCAGTATGGCAGCCAGAAGTAACCTATCAACAGTCCTGCTGTTCTCCAGATAAGTTCCACTGCTTCATGCATAAATATCAGTTGAATCAAGCCACCTTTTATTGCGGGTTGATATAGTGAATGCGGCATTGGTGTTCCATAAATAATCTGACACCGCACAAACCACCATGCGCTTACCAGTATTGCCATACCCAGACTGATGCCCAGCGTGCGCAGGATGCCTTTGTAATTCTTCCAGCCTGTTCGCCCGCAGGCGCATATTCCCGCAATAACGCTCATCATAAGCAATACAAGCCCCTGAGCCTTAGTGAGGATAGCAAGCCCCATTATAACGCCCCAAAGCGTAGCCGATTTCACTGTCAGCTTGCCTGTTCTAAAGAATGCGAGCATTGGGATCATGGCCCAGGTGAAGAGGAGAGCTATAAGTATATCGTTATTGACTACCGCCGCCATGTAAGATGCAGTTGGAATAAGCGCCGTAAACGCAGCACAAGCCAGAGCGTATCTGTCTGCCGCTGGGTCGTATTCCGCAAAGAAAGCCCGGCACAGCAGATACACAAGATATATCCAGACAGCTCCCAACACGATATTCAAGAGTCTCAACACACGCCATATCGTGTCTTGATCAGCGCCAAGGGCATTTAGAAGCGCGTAGGGGATAGCCATCAATGCGTAATAAAGTGGGGGCTGATGACCTTCGTGGCTTGAAGTCGCTTCTTCGGAGTCTGTCTTTGTATGTGATATGGGCGGTGGAGTGTGTTCAATGGCAAGAGAGCGTATGTATATAAAATGCGCGGGCTCATCCGGCCCGAGTTTAAGTCTGTCGGCAAATGAGTAAGCCAGAGACAGCACGACAAATAAGCCGATTATGACGGCTATCGCCCTATTTATGTATGGTGGTAATGCTTTGAGTTTCATATCAGCATGTAAAGTATATCATGCTCCGATATTACTTTTTTCGAGGTTTGCTCTTTGGGTCTGCCGGCAGCGTGCCCGCCCTAATCTCGGCTATGTTGCTGAACCCATCCTTATCTGCATCCTTCTTCTCAACGGTCTTCAGGCTGGCCGGCTCGATTTTTTTCTTTTGAAGCATCTTGCCGTAGCAGTTGAGTCCGTCTGTTCCTGTCGGCGAGGTATGGCAAAGCGCGCACCTGGCTTTAGTGATAGCGCTGTCAGGCTTTGGATTGTACAGATCATCGAATGTTTTGTACCATGTCAGAGTAGCCGATGCGGCAGTGCAGACTGCAATTACCAACGCCGCCACAAAAAATGTTCTAATCGATCTCATCAAACGAGTCCTCCACGATTTGGGCATTACCCAAAAAGCATGGAACTATAACTATGTGCGCTTAGCCTTGACACTCGAAATGCCTGCATATAGAATAGCCATGTAAGCGCAAATAAATCAAGAGGAGTACGTGGGAAAAGGCTCATGGGCTTTTTCCCTTTTTAGCTGTTATGTGTGTGTTTGATCGTAAAGTAATTGGTTTTGTTTTGGTTATTGCCTTGTCCCTGTTTCTGGCCGGTTCGGCATCGGCTGCATTCAGGCCGAGGGTAAGTGTCACTGACTCGACTGTTACGATCAACGATCTGCCCGCAATAAAGTTCAAAGTCGGCAACGGCGCTCTCGCCCCCGCCAAAAGAGCTGAGATCACAGCCGGGCGACTGATCCAGTTGGTAGCTTCGGGTATGGACCCCAAAAGTCTGTATGCCAAGGGCGACAAGTCGCAGGGTCGCATATATTCGGGCGATACAATGATCTGCATCGCCACTGCCGCCGACGCCAAAACCAATCAATCAGACGCGCTCACACTCGCGGTGACCTGGGCGTCCAATATCAAGTCGCTTCTCTCAATGCCTGCCGTCGTTCTCAGTGATAAAAGACTCACCATTCCCCTGGGCGAAAACAGGACAGTCTCAGTCGGTGGGGCGGCCATCGGCCAGATCATGTCAAAATCCCAGGATGAGAATATTGCATTTGCCGCTTCCGGTGCCAACGGACGTTATGTTCAGGTGTCAGGCCGCCGGCTTGGCGATACTTTAGTCGATGTCAGCATAGATGGCGAGAGAGTAAGCCTGCCTGTAAGCGTAAAAAAATACGCGGGTTATATTACAGGCAAGGCTGTCGCGGAGGTTACCGGCAATCCCTGTCCGACATCCACCATTTGCTATGCCGTAAGGCAGGCCCTCTCGCGCAATGTAATTGCTGAGCCTGGAGCCAGGGTTGAACTCGGTTCAGTCAATTGCCAGGGCGATGCGCTGGCCTGCGCCAAAGACCGCACAGCAAAAGTAGACGTGAGTATCAGCGGCCCCGGTTACATACCTTTCAATACTAAGGCCGATGTCAGTGTGCGCAACATTGCGATGCGTCGCACCGAGGTGAGCCAGCTTTTTTACAGCAACGATCCCGAGCGCCTGCTCAAGTATCAGGTCCTTTTTGCCGGCAAACTGACCGATAACAAGCCAACCAGAGTACTTTTCCATCACCAGAACGCCATGGGCAAGAGCGTGCATTTCCTGGTGGATGTTATAAATCCTAATATTATGCCGATCAAGGTCAAAGTAGCGCGAGCCGTATCCAGTCCGATTACAGACACAGTGCTGGTGGGCTACAAAGCCAGCCTCTCTTTTTTGAAGGACGATCGCAGCGATGTCAGTGTAATCGAGACTATCCCGCCCGAGTCACGCCTGGTGCTCGTCTCCGATATGCTCGGCCACATGGACACCACCAGCGGCATCTTGCAAATCACCCAGATCGACGGCGGCGAGTCTTATATAAGGATCGTTGCCAACCCGCCGGGTCTTGATAACGTTGCCGCGGGCGATATAGCCGCGGCTCCGAACCCTCTGGTGCTGACAATGTCCGAGCACGTCTATCCTCTGCCAATAAAAGAAGTGAGTGCGGACTATGAAGTAGGTAAGCAGTGGGCATTTATTCCATTAGGTAAAAAAGCGCTCACTGATGTGACCCAGCAGAAGAAGCTCTACGGCAATTATGGCGTAACGTATCAGATCAACGTCAAGGTGACCAACCCGACCGATACTACAAAAAAAGTGACAGTGGTGTTCGATCCGAGTGCGGGACTCGCATCCGGGGTATTTATTATTGACGGAGAGTTCGTGTCGACGAAATATGTCAAGCCGCCGTCAGAGTTTTCGCTGAAGTCATACCGGCTCAGGCCGGGCGAAGTGAGGTATGTAAGGATCGTGACTCTGCCGGTGGCTGGATCGAACTACCCCGCAACTCTAGTTGTAAGGTCATAACGACCGGGAAAACATATGCCCGGTCGTTTGGGCATATGCAAGATGCGTTACACACTTTTTTTGATGGGGATATCGCTTATGTGGGTTCTGCCGGGCGCTGCGGCGGATAGCTGTCTAAATGAGATTTGCAGGCAAAAACACCTGCAGGGCCGAATAATCTGGTTTGATGCCGAGGCGAACCTACGGCAGCTTTCGAGCCGCAAAGGCGTCGCCGAGACCGTCCGAAAATGCCGTGAAGCCAATATCAATACCATAATCGTGGACGTCAAACCCCTCTCGGGGCTGGTGCTGTATAAGAGCAGGATAGCCCCTCGCCTGACCAGTTTGAATGGGGTCGCATATCCGCGCGATTACGATCTGCTAAGAGCCGTGGTAGATGAGGGCCACAAGGCAGGCATTGCGGTCCATGCTTCCATCAATGTCTTTTCAGAGGGATCCCAGAGCGCAGGCGGCGGTCCCGCATTTAAGAATCGCGACTGGCAGTGCGTTCAGTATGAAATGGACCGCTGCGTCTGCACAAGTGACGGCCAGAAGAGGTCTCTGCGTTCAGCCGACGGTCCTTATCAGGGAGATATTTGCGCCTACGGTTCCAACTCAGGTGTTATCGGTGATCTTCCTCCCGACACCACCTATGTGAGAGTATCCGGTGACGGCCGGGCGAGCCGTGCCGAGCAGGTAATAGGGCGCGCGCATCTCTGCGCTCCTGACGGCGGATTTATCTTACTGGGTAATAATGATGCGGGTGGCTGGCTCAAGCAGACAGCCGACAGCGGGGCAAAGTTTACACTCGAAGGCAAGGCAGCCATGCGCCGTGTCAGCGAGACCGATAACCTCCACCAAGCTGTTTTCGTGAACCCTTGCAATCCTGATGTTCAGGCATACGAGTTGAGCATTATGCGTGAGATCGTCGAGAAATACGATGTTGACGGCATAGTGCTCGACAGGATGCGCTACCCCAATATTTACACCGATTTCAGTGATGTCACGCGCAAACAGTTCGAGAGCTTCATCGGCAAGAAAGTGCAAAGCTGGCCAGAAGATATCTTCGCCAGGCCGCTTGTTCCCGGTGATATCGCGCGCGGGCCGTTATTCAAAGACTGGCTGAAGTTCAGAGCACAGGTGATACGCGATTTTCTCGCGCAGGTCAGAGCCACGGTCAAGTCTATCAGGCGCGGAGTCCAGCTTGGTGTATATGTTGGGTCATGGTATCCGGTCTATTTCGACGTGGGCGTAAACTGGGGCAGCCCAAGCCACAGCGCACCGGATCTGGACTGGTGGCCTAACGGCTACGAAGAGACAGGCTATGCCGATCTTGCGGATTATATCTGCACGGGCTGTTATTATACTTACCCTACTCGCAAAGAAGCCCTGGATAAAGGCGAACAGGAGTGGAAGAGTGTCGAGGCGGCTGCCCAGGAGTCTATGAATGCCGTCAAGGACGAGACTTTCGTCTATGGCAGCCTCTACCTGCGCCAGTATAACGGTCGGCCCGATAAGTTTCTTGAGGCGATCAGGCAGTGTCTGGATAAGACTCAGGGCTGCATGCTCTTCGATCTGGTGTATGTCCGCGACTATGACTGGTGGTCCGTCCTCAAACAGGCATTTCCAAAACCGGTGAGTGCCCCGCATGAGGCTCCGTCCCTGCTCTCGCAATCGCGAAACGGCAGGCCCGCCGGAAGCTAAGACTTTATCGGCGGGCGAGTTTACAATCCCTCCGGGTATCTTACCTGGAGGGAAACACCTGCACAACCCTCTGATTTATCACGGTTGACACATTCGCCGTCCGGCGAGATAATTATGTCAAACAAACCTCTACGATATTACCAGGTGGTATTATGAATGCACTCACTCTTCTTATCATCGCGATATGCGTATTTGCGCTCGCCTATCGTTACTATGGCGCCTTTCTCGCTGCCAAAGTAGCTGTCTGCGACGAAAAAAGAAAAACTCCGGCTTATGAGTTCAGGGACGGCAAGGACTATCATCCAACCAACAAGTATGTCCTTTTCGGTCACCACTTCGCCGCCATTGCAGGCGCAGGACCTCTGATCGGGCCTGTTTTGGCCGCTCAATACGGCTATTTGCCGGGAGCAATCTGGATACTCATCGGTTCTGTCTTTGCAGGCGCAGTTCAGGACTATATCATTCTGTATGCATCCGTCAGAAACAGAGGCGAGTCGATCTCCAAGATCGCGCATAAGTTCTTAGGCCCTGTGGCCGGTTGGTGCACGGCGTTTGCGGTCCTCTTTATTATCATAGTCGCGCTTGCCGGTCTTGCGGGAGCTGTGGTGAATGCTCTGCAGGAGAGTTCCTGGGGTACATTCACGATCGCTTGCAGCATACCCATCGCGTTCCTGATGGGTCAGTGGATGTATAAGATCAGACCCGGCAAGGTGACCGAGGCCACTATAATAGGCGTGGTGCTGCTGATCGGAGGTGTAGTCGGCGGAGGCTGGCTTCCTAAGAGCATTGCGCACTACTTTGTGCTATCGCCGGATGCCATAAAGATTGCCCTGCCCACATACGGCTTTATTGCCGCGGTCCTGCCGGTGTGGATGCTGCTGTGCCCGAGGGATTATCTGTCCACATATATGAAACTCGGGACCGTTGCGCTTCTGGCGATAGGGATTTTCTTCGTGCATCCCCATCTGGTGATGCCTGCGACCACTCATTTTATTCATGGCGGCGGCCCGGTCGTCCCAGGCCCCGTATGGCCGTATGTGTGTCTGACCATCGCCTGCGGTGCAATTTCGGGTTTTCATGCCCTGATAGGTTCGGGCACCACTCCCAAGATGATCAGCAGTGAAGCCGATATCAAGCCCATCGGCTACGGCGGCATGCTTATTGAAGGTTTCGTCAGCCTGCTTGCCCTTATAGCCGCCTGCACTTTGTATCAGGGCGACTATTTCGCAATCAATGCCAACATCGTTAAGTTCCCAGATTTCGCCCATCATACGGTTCAGTTGACTGAACTCACCAGAATGGTAGGCGAACACAGTCTGGTAGGCCGGACAGGCGGCGCGGTCACTCTTGCGGTCGGTATGGCGCGTATATTTTCCAAGCTGCCGGGTATGACGAACCTGATGTCGTATTGGTATCACTTTGCAATTATGTTCGAGGCGCTGTTCATACTGACCACCATCGATACCGGCACGCGTGTCGCTCGCTTTATAGTGCAAGAGATGCTCGGTTCCGTATATAAGCCTCTGGGCAAGGGAACATGGATGCCGGGTGTTATCTTTACCAGTTTTCTGGTGACATATTCCTGGTATTATCTGCTCAAGGGCGGCACCATCAGCACCATCTGGCCGATGTTCGGTATCGCAAATCAGCTTCTGAGCATAATCGCTCTGGCTATCGGCACAACCTGCATCCTGCAGCGTTCTGCCAAGCGCGTCTATGCCCTCACCACGTTCCTTCCGTTTCTCTTTATGGCAGTCACGGTCCTGACCTCCGGGGTGCAGTATACAATAGGCATTTTGAGTGGTCCCGAAGCGGATTGGCTCAAGGGAAGCCTGACGATAATCATGATGATCCTTGCCGTGATAGTCTCAGTCGACTGCGCAATCAAGTGGGTGAAAATACTCAAATGTCCTAAGTGCCCGACCGGCTCCGATCCCGATAGAGACCTCATGGGTCTTGCCGAGGGCATTGATATAAATGACTAGACTGTCTGTTTGGCCGCTAGTATAATGTGGCATATATTGATAGGTTTTAACCTCAAGGAGATAGATATGCCTGATATGACCAAAGTCGCGTGGGACCTCAGCGATCTTTATATAGGAATCGACGATCCCAAAATAGACGAAACACTCGACAAATCCCTTGCCCGCGCAAAGCAGTTCGCAGATACCTATCGCGGCAAGATAGACAGCGATGACCTGACCGCCAGGACCCTGTTTGATTCCGTCAAAGAATACGAAGACATGGTGCAGGAGATGGCGAAGCCTGCGAGCTACGCCTCGTTGGTCTTTTCCGCCGATACAAGCAATCCCGAGCACGGCGCGCTGCTCCAGCACATTCAGGAGCGCCAGACCGAGATCGCGCTGGAACTATTGTTCTTTGACCTGGAGCTTATGGCCGCAAAGCCCGAGATCATCGACCGGCTCATGCAGGACGATATCCTGGCCAGATATCGTCACTTTATTTGGGCTATGCGGCTCTTCCGCGAGCACAGGCTTTCCGAGCCTGAGGAAAAAATTCTTGAAGAGAAGGCCAATACCGGGGGCCGCGCCTTCGAGCGTCTTTTCGAGGAGATGGTCTCGGATATAACGTTCAAAGTCACGGTCAACGGCGAGGAAAAGACAATGACAGAGCCTGAAGTCCTCGCTCTCCTGCGTGATCCCAACCGTGAAACTCGCAAAGCTGCCGCCGGCTCTCTTTCAGAAGGTCTGAATGCCAGCGGCCATCTTTTGACATTTATATTCAATACCCTGGTGTACGATAAAGCAGTCGACGACCGCCTCCGCCGCTACGAATATCCCGAGCAGGCTCGCAACACATCCAACGAGCTCGACGCCCAGACAGTCGAGACAGTTATTTCGACCTGCACGGACAATTTCCCTCTGGTCGCCAGGTACTATAAGACCAAGCGCGAGATTCTCGGCGTCGATAAACTCATGCACTACGACCGCTATGCGCCCCTCTTCGAGTCCAAGAAGGAATACAGCTTCGATGAGGCACGCGAGACAGTGCTTACTTCCTTCGGCAAGTTCTCGCAGACTATGGCGGACACGGCGGATAAGTTCTTTGCAAATAACTGGATAGACGCCGAGCCGCGCAAAGGCAAGCGGGGTGGGGCGTTCTGCTCATATGTCACTGCGGATACGCACCCATATGTGCTTTTGAGCTATCTCAACCGCCAGGATGATATCATGACTCTCGGCCATGAACTCGGCCACGGCGTCCATGCATATCTTGCCCGTCCACTTGGATATCTGAATATGCACAGTGTGCTGCCGGTAGCCGAGCTTGCAAGCACATTCGGAGAGATGCTGGTCTTTGAGAATATCGTCTCCAAGGCCGGTCTTGAGGACAAACTTGCTCTCTATGCCGAGAAGATAGAGGGCAACTTCGCGACTATCTTCCGCCAGGCGGCTATGTATCGGTTCGAGCAGGAACTTCACAAATCACGCCGCGAGATGGGCGAACTGACCACTGACGAGATCAGCGATATGTGGCAGCGCAATATCCAGGCTATGTTCCTTGATTCAGTCGAGATGGGTGAGGAGCACAAGGTCTGGTGGATGTATGTGAACCACTTCATCGGCTCACCGTTCTATGTCTACGCCTATTCATTCGGCGAACTGCTCGTCCTGGCG
>JBDKUO010000061.1 GCA_039679645.1 Armatimonadota bacterium | reverse complement strand
ATGCCGATGCAAGGCAATATCTTGCTAATATCAAACGTTTGATTGTATCAATCTGGCGATCACAGATAATATACGCAAATATGGTCGATTATGTATATAAGGCTAATGGGATTTGAGACAGCCTCTTTATTCCCGAAACGCAAGCCCGTCCAGTTCAGACTTCGCGCCTGCATGCGACGGATCGAGCTGAAGAGTAGCCTCGAACTCCTGCTGTGCCATTGTGTAGTTTTTTTCACGCAGGTAGACTCGCCCCAGGCGGAAGTGAGCTTCTATATAATTCGGATCGAGTTCAATTGCTTTCTTGAGGTAGACCTTCGCCATACCCAACTGATTCGCCTCAGCACAGTGAATTCCTTTATCAAAGAACTGCGCGCTGGTAGAGCATTCGACATTGGAAGAAGCACCCGGCTGCTTCGCAAGAGCTGCGACAATGGAGTCTCTGACAGGAAAATCATTAAATGAGAAGAGCACATAGCCTTGAAGACCCGCTTTTCTGACCGCAGCTATCTGGCGAAGGATATTTGACGTGCTGTTGTTGTGCAAATCGATACCGACATATGTCGGTTTACCGCCACCCCACTTTGCGAAGCCCTTGAGCCAGAGCCTGAACTGAGCTGCCATATCGGCTTTACTCTCCCTGCGATAGTTCATAGGCACGGCGGCATCAATCAGCCCGCCGGCAAGCCAGCCGCACCAGTCCTGGCAGGTGCGCTTGCAAGCTGCATTGTCCGTGAAGGTCGGCTTGCAGTCTCCCCAGGCGATGGTCGCGGCGGTAATCGTAACGTTCGGCTTCACGGCGTGAACGCGCGATCTGATCAGCTTGACCAGTTCAGTCACCTGTTTCATTCGCCAGCAAACCCAATCTGAGTCACCTGGTTCAGGTTTATCGGATACGCCTGTCTCGGCTTTATATCTTGCCAGAGCAATATCGGAATATCCCCACTTGCTGTCCGGGTAACGTATATAGTCCAGGTGGATGCCGTCCAGATCGTAGCGTTTAGCTATATCTGCAATCAGAGAGGCGGTATACTCGCGGGCATCGGGCACACCGGGGTCCATAAACATACCGTCCTCGGCATGAGAACTGCCATCATACTCCCTGCTGAGCCACTCAGGGTAACGGGTCACAATATGCGAAATGTCAGCCGGAAGAGTCTTTTCGCGCCACACTCGGCAGACATTGACCCATGCATGAATGCGGATACCATTCGCGTGGCCCTTTTCGATCATGTACGCCAGCGGGTCAAAGCCGGGCACGATATTATCACCGCGAGGCTCGATGGACGACTCATAATAGGCGTCTCCCACTTTCCTCACCTGAACAAATAGCGTATTCAGGCCAGCCTTTTTTGCAGCGGCTATGGTGGCGTCGGCTTCGGATGGGGTAAATAGCCCCTTATTCCAGGCTGTGACCCATCCGCCGCGAACTTCATCGGCATTTGTTAGATTGGCTGAGAGACATAGCATGCATAACATAATCGGTATAATCTTTCCCGGGAACACCATTCGTGGAGGCACCTCATAGTATAGCTGTAGTATTTTTTACGCGATGCAAAGCGGCGAGTTCCCGGCTACTGCAAACGCGATATGGCAACCATGCGACTAAAGTCACGGCTACAATAGCACAAAGTCGGCCTGCGCCGACTGAGGCCTTAGTGTCCGAAGGGACACTTAGTGTATTTGTTGCCGCGGTTTCAACCGCAAAGGTCTGGGAACTGACTACTGCAGACGCGATATCCTGTCCTGAGCCGCCTGCAATATGTTCGAATCACCATACTTCTTGGCGTTGTCATAAGAAGCGACTGCCTGGTCTTTCTGACCTGCCGCCGCAAACTTGTCGCCTTCATCCAGATAAATCGAGCCGAGGTTTGTGCGCGCTGCCTGGGCGTAGGTATCATTGCCGCCATATTGTATCGCCTTCGCATAGTCCGATTTTGCCTTTTCCATATTGCCGTCAAAATAGCCTGCAGCAGCGCTGTAAAAATATCCCTCAGGCCGGTTAGGGCTCGCCTCGATCAAAGTTTTCGCAGTATCATTGAGTGATGATACGTTACGCGCATCATAATACTGCCTGGCGATTGCGACTTCAACAGAATATACTCGTTCGCGCGCTTTCTTGGCGTAATCAGAGTCCGGCGACACACGGACTGCGTTCATCCATTGCTGGACAGCAGCGTTCGAGTTTCCGGCTTTATATAGCTTATCTCCCTGAACCAGATATTTACCCGCCACATCCGAGGTCAGACTGGTTCGATAGCTCGTATAAGCCAAGTTCACGGCCCATACCGCAAAGAAAAGCATTCCTACCAGAGCGATCACAAGCATAAACACACCCAGAAAATTGCGCGTCTCAGCGCTCATCACAGGTGCCGGCGGCGAAGCGGGAGGCAGTTGCGCCTGCACTGGCACGTTTCTGGCGAACGGATCGGGAGCCGAAGACGGATCAGCGCCTGCGCTCGTTGACGGAACAGGTGTGCCGTACGGCGTCATGGGAATGGACTGCTGCATAGGCGACTGGCCGAAGGGGTCCTGCACACTGCCAGGTGCCTGCTGCTGAGGCCACGCCGGAACAGATGTCGGATCAGGCAGAAACGTCCCGCTCGTTTTTTGTTCACGTAAGTCTTCGGCGAGCTGATCGACACTCTGATACCGCGCATTGACATCCTTCGCCATGGCCCTGCGTATGACCCCGACTATATACGGCGGCGCTCCTGGAGGCGGCGGAGCCTCCATGTTGACTATGTTATAGGTAATGGTGACCACACTGTCGCCCGAAAAAGGCTTTTTGCCCGCAATCATCTCATAAAGCATCACGCCGACCGAGAAAATATCGGATCGCGTATCGAGCTTCTTACCTGCCACCTGTTCCGGCGACATATAGCTGGGCGTGCCGAAGACCTGACCGTCCTGAGTAATCGACGATTCACCCATCATCCGGGCGATCCCGAAGTCGGTGAGCTTAACATGCCCGCCGGGCAATATTTGGACGTTATCGGGCTTGATATCACGATGGATCACGCCGTTTGCATGAGCGTATGAGAGCGCATCGCAAAGCTGGAGGGTATAGTTGACTGCATCGCTGATCGAGAGCGCCCCACCCGCCTGAAGCATGTCACGCAGGGTCTGGCCGGTAAGATACTCCATCGCAATGTAATAGCGTTCGTTGTCTTTGCCGACATCATAGATCGTGACAATATTGGGGTGCGCAAGTTTACCCGCAGCCCTGCCCTCGCGCAAAAAACGTTCTATGCGTTCACGCTTTTGCGCGCCGGTTACATTCGGCGGTATGCAAAGCTCTTTCAGGGCGACGCGCCTATTGATCGACGGGTCCAGCGCCTCATAAACGATATCGTTTGAGCGCGCGATCTCCCTGATGATCTGATATTTGCCGATAGTGTTTGTAGATGAGGTGGACAATATGCATCAACCTCGCGTAAAGAGCGCGCCGAGACCCTTGCGCTTGGGCGGACACTTGCCCTTTACTATATCAACAATTGCAAGTATGAGAACGGTCGTGTTGTCGCGCCCGCCGCGTTCCAGTGCCAGCTCGACCAAATCCTGCGCAGCCTGAGACGGTGCACTCTTCTTCATTGCATCGGCCATCTCGTTTGATTTGACCTCACCCGACAGGCCATCCGAGCACAGCAAAAACTTATCCCCTACTTGAAGCTGCTCACTATAGATATCGACATCCACGTTCGGCGCGTTCCCAAGTGAGCGGGTGATCACATTGCGAAACGGCGAAAGCTCGGCCTCTTCAGGGCTAAGGCCGCCCCGTTTGACCTGCTCGTTGACCCATGAATGGTCTTCGGTGAGCTGCTCGATCTTGCCGTCGCGCAGTCGATAGAGGCGGCTGTCACCCACTTGGGCAATAAAAGCCTCTTCACCGCGAATGACCAGAGCGGTCATAGTCGTCCCCATTCCGGCCCTCTCGACTATCGCGCGTCCGGTATCGAATATAAGAGCATTTGCCTGCTGCAGAGCTGCTCGCAGGGACTCTTCTATTACAGGAGAAGAATCGGCGTAGTACGCCTTGATGGCTGTCTTTAGGGCAAGCTCACTTGCAATCTGGCCTGCATTATGGCCGCCCATGCCGTCCGCGACTGCATAAAACGAACCCTTAGTCGCCAGGACATCAGGGTCATCGGGCTGAAAAAACTCGAACTTGTCTTCGTTGTTCTCGCGCACCCGGCCAAGGTCGGTCTTTGCGCCAAGAAGAGTTATGACCTGAATATCTCGCGCAAACTCCGCGCGCTCCTGCCACTTCTCGACAAGCTCGGCAGTGTTGATTTTCGCCGTTATCTCGCGGCCATCGTCACCCATCAAGCCACCTCTATTCTAAAGACCTTTTGGCCGATTGTGATCTCGTCGCCTTCGAGTATATCCTTGGGTTGATTTGGTTCGAGCCTGACGCCGTTAACGCATGTGCCATTCGTACTGCCGACATCGATGATAGAAAACAGGCCGTTTTCAGCCATCAGATTTGCATGGCGGCCGGATATATATGGGTCCGAAATAGCAATACTGTTATCGCCGTCCCTGCGGCCGATTGTGTTTGTACCCTGCGCAATCTCAAATTTCATGGACTCGTCTTTTGCGATGAGCATACCCGCGGGAGCTGGTTTCTCTTCGGTGCTCTCAACTTCTGCTTCCGCTTCCGGCTCAACTGCCGGTTCAGCCTCCGACTCAACAGGTGTCTCAACGCTCTGTTGATCCGTTTCTTCCGAAGGCTCTGCTACAACTTCCTCAACCGCTTCTTCAATAGGAGCCAGGGGAGCCTGATATTTTACCGTCACGCTTCCGAACATCAATTCTGCGCCGTCATTAAGCTCGGCGCTCTCATCACCGGTCAATCTCTTGCCGTCGACGAAGGACCCATTCGTGCTGCCCAGATCAGTCACGCTGACATGTTCGTCCTGCACGGTAATCTTCGCGTGCCTGCGCGATACGGTATTATGAGTGAGCAATATATCCGCATTCTCGCGCCCGATACTGTTCTCACCAGACTTGAGGATAAACTCACGTGTGCCGTCCGGCGTCAAAAGCTTGCCGACATCCTCCGGCTTTGGCATATCCTCGACAGCTACAGGCGCTGCGCTGAGCATAAAACCGCAGTCTATGCAGTATGTCTCAGAGGGCGGGTTTGGAGTCTCGCATACGGGGCAGGTCACATTCGCGGCAAACTGAGTGGCATCGGCTTTCGGTTCCATCACCATCTGAGTTGCGCCAGCAATCTGAGTTTTGTTTTGATCAAAGCTCATTGTCTCGTTCATTTCGTTTTCCCCCGGTCGAGATTGATGATTGTGCCGACGAGAGTCTTTTCTGCGCCGGAGCCCTGTTTGATGGAGTCAATGGCCTGCTGGATCTCCTGAGCCTGCATGGTCCTGCCCTGCTGCGCAAGGAGCATCCTGGTCTTCTCAAGCTCATGGACAGCCTCACCGGGAGCTATCTGCTGGGTGCGCATACCCATAACAGTCTTCTCGAGGTTCCTGGACGCCTCCGCGACCTCTATTTCGCGCTGAACCAGCGGGCTAACACTGGACGCAATGAGATTTTGATCGGCAGTAAACTCCATCACGGCATCGCACGAGACTGTCTCGGTACGGCCGGTCATCGAGTCATCGTAGATCACCTCGATCTTCGCGACCCGGTATTTTCCGCCGGGCCTGGGACCGAGATCAAGCTCGATAACGGCGCTGGTAGTATCGCCGCGTTCGAGGTCGGTAAGGTTCACCTCGGCTGAGCGATGGCCGAATGTCGGGAGCTTGTTGTAAATCTGCCTTACCTGCACCCATCGCGACATCTGCACGCGCATCCGCACATTTCGCGCGATTATCATCATAAGCGTCTCAAGCTCTTTGCGAAAGACCTCGGGGATCAATTCGGGGCGGGTGATATAGTAATAGTTGCCGCCGCTTCGCTTTGCAATAGAGGCGAGCAGTTCTTCATTATACTCGCTGCCGAAGCCCAGGGCGGTCACTGTGATTCCCCTGCTCTTTTGCTCGGCGACCTGGCCCACAATCGACTGAAAGTCTTTGTTGCCCTCTGTCGGCTCGCCGTCTGTAAAGAGCAGCGCGCGATTGACATAACCCTGCGCCGGAATGGACGCGATCTGGCTGCATCCCAGGGCGATTCCATCATAGAGATTGGTGGTATTGCCCACATCAAGTCTATTGATGTGCTCTTTAATCAGAGCCTTGTTCACCACACGCCGCGCAGGCATAAGGACCTGAGCAGTCTCCGCGAAGGTGACAACTGAAAGCACATCGTTGGGTTCCAGCAGATCGACCACATACCCGCAGGCCCGCTTCATATACTCCATCGGCGGGCCCTCCATGGAGCCGCTGCGGTCGAGTATTAGGCAAATGTTTATCGGCATCCGCGAGCCCATCGCAGCGCCGCTGGCAGTTATCTTTGCAAGAATATGCTCGCGCGACTCGGCTGTGGCAAGCGCATACGAATTCCCTGGAATGCACTCAACCGTGACCGCCGCAATATTTGAAGCCATGGCCGTTTTGTTTGCATCCCAACCGGCTCCCGACATCTGGGTGGCGTTCGGGTCCATGCCGCCGATGCGAGTCTTATTCGGATCATCCGGAAAGATCATTTGTGTGCTGTTATCCATATCAGTCCTCTTATTTGTCCTGCGGTTAAAACCGCGGCAACAACTACACGAAGTCGGCCTTCGCCGACTGGGTTATCAGTATCCATTATCCCTCCAGGAATCTTTCCTGGAGGGATTGTCTCGGCCTCCAGGTAGGATACCTGGAGGCATAAAAATTATTCCGATGGTCAGGGATTTTAATCCCCGGCAAATAGCCCTATAACAAATAACGGCTCAGGGACTAAAGTCCCACATACGCCCAATCCCCGACGATCAGCAACCCATCACATACCAGCTAAATAATCAATACAAAATACTAAATATCAAATCGAAACTTTGTGTTTCCTATTTGCACAATATCGCCCGGCTTGAGTTCCTGGCGCTGAATTTTATTACCGTTTACATATGTCCCGTTTGTGCTGCCTGCATCGTAGAGCACATAGCACGTTACTTCCTGAGCAATTCTTGCATGGTTTCGCGACACCGTGCTGTCGTTCGGCAGGCCGATTGGTTTGGCTGCGTCTCGCCCTATCTCAGTCTGCCCCGATCCCAAAACATATGTATTTCCCGCATATGTGCCGGATATGGCAGTAAGCCTTGCCCCCTGTGCCTGAGCTGATGGCTGCTGCGGCTGCGCGGGAGCCTGATCCGGATCGCCAAAGAAATACGGCTGCCCTTGAGGCTGGGCAGGCTGCTGAATTGTCGGCTGTTGAGCAGGTTGCTGAACCGTCTGTTGAATTGTCTGCTGCATATTCTGAACAGGCGACTGCGCGCCCACAGTGCACTCGCAATTGCCCGCCGCATCCTTTATCGAGCCGCAGAACGGGCATATTCGGTCAGAGCTGGGTATCTGTACAGCATCGATTACAGGAGGGCCGGACTGAACATATCTCGGAGCGCTGGCCTTGTCATGGAAAACAAATTTCGTCTTGCCGATCTCGATCACATCACTGTCTCTGAGAGCATGTTTTGTGATCGCCTGACTGTCGACTTTTGTCCCGTAGGTGGACCCCATATCCTCAACATAATATCGACCGCCCTCAACACTGATCGCCGCATGACGCTCTGATACATCAGGATCGGAAAATATGGGTATATCAGCCTGTTCACTCCTGCCGATGGTGGTAATCTGTTTGTAGAGAGAATACTCCTTGCCCTCGTTTCGACCCACCAGGCGCATAAGCCATGCCTGCTTGGCAACTTCTTCAATAAAACCTATAAACAGACCGATTGCGCCGCCGGTAATAGCAAAGCTTATAAACCGGATCATCCCGGGAGGGAAGTTCGCAGCGCCGCCGCGGTTCATCCAGGCGAGAATTTCAAAGACCGATCCGCCGATGCCGCCTCCAATGAGCCCGCCTATCGCGCCGTTGACCATCTTCTTAGTCGAGAATGTCGCAATGCCCTGAGACAGCCCAATAAACATGCCGATCAGAGCCCAGCCAAATCCTCGACCAATAAGCAGCAGCACGAAAGAGAGCGGCCCAGGCATTATCGATGACGCCGGTCTCGCCTGTGCAGGTATATCGGACGGCAACTGCTGCGCGGGAGCGCCGGCACCCGCCAGTTGATACATGCCGTTATAAAATGCATTGCCCATAGCCAGGCCAACCATGCCGCCTGCCGCCCCGACTAAAGCTCCAAGTATTGCGCTTTTCGCCGCATCCCTTGGTGAAAGACCCGACAAACCCTCGGCTATCCCCAGCATCAGACCGATTATGAGTCCCGAAATCAGCCCGATAGCCACTATTGAGCCATAGCCTATAGATCTGCCGTCATCGGGCATCAAAGGCGTAGGCTCCATCAAAGTCCAGGCGACCACAGCCCCAAACATCGCTGCAAATGTGTATTTAACTATCCGTGCCATATAAAACCTGTTCCGAGTTATGAGTTATGGGTTGTGGGTTGTAGGTTAGCGCAAATATATCTCATAACTCGCTAACTCACAACCTTTAACCATTTTTATCCCTTAGTTCGGACCGGATATCAGATCCGGTCCGGAACAGAAATCAGCGATTTCTAATCGCTACATTCTCTTTCGAGCGCGATCAGATATCGCGCCCGAACACGGTCTTGCGTCCGCGCGTCGTGCGTCTACGCGTCAAATAATGTTTAGCTTTCAAACCTAAACTTGGACCCGCCGATCTGAATCTCGTCGCCGGGAGTCAGTTTTTGCTCTGTTATGCGAGCGCCGTTGACGAACGTCCCATTAGAACTGCCCTCATCGCGGATCGTATACTCGCCGTTCGCCGATGTGATGGTGGCATGCCGCCTGGATGCTGTGCTGTCGCCTGTCAGGGAAATCTGATTTGAAGCTTCTCGCCCGATCACGGAGCTGCCCGCCGGTATATCGAAAATCTGCGCGGCATATGCGCCCTGTGTTCCGATCAGCCTCGGACCTGCGGACTGAGACTGTCCGCCGAATGGCGATGCGCCGGGAGCAATAGTGCAGGCGCAATTGCCGTTCGCGTCTTTTCTCTGGCCGCAGAACTGGCATATATTCGGATCGACGGGGCTCTGCGGCTCAGGAGCAGGCACATTCGCCGCTTGGTCCCCTGGCAGTTCCACACCCATCTTCTTGAGCGCCTCACCTGCTGTGATCCCCTTAGACTTGAAGATAGAGTAAAACACCGCAATTATTATCGCGATGAAGATAACTCCAACAATACTCGGCAGTATATACGACTCCGCTCCGGGCTTAGCTGCAGGCTTGGCAGAATGATCATTAGTCGCTGCGGCTGCCTCGGCAGGCAGAGAGTCCACATCGCCCGAAACCTTTATATCTCGCTCAAAGCCGAGAGTGTCGCGTTTTTCGGGAAGCTCAATATCCGAGTCTTTTGTCTTCTTGAGACCTTCGGCATCTACTTTTACGCTGATCTCACCCGTCGCGACATCGCTAAATGACGCATAACCCTGATCTGCCGGGGTGAGCACAGTGTTCATATCAGTGCCCATGCCATCGGTTATGTGAACGATTCCTCTCGCAACAGGCGCGCCGTCCTCCGTCACGATCTTGAGCCTGACACTGCGGACATACTGAAAATCATCCGACTTGAGGTCTATCGGCTTGGCTGATTTTGCGTCCTTGGGGGCAGCGTAGTCCACAATCGCCATATTCCCGGTCTTCTTGTTCATCACAAAGAGCTTTGCACATGTAAACTTGACCGGAAGGTCCTTTGTATCCAGAATAGTGCCTTTGCCCTTAAAGACGGCAGGCAGTGTGGTCTGAATCTCGCCTAAAGCGTTCTTGCAGGTCAGCCAGTAGACATAGCTGCCTTTTTTCTCGACATTGATCTTTGTCGCGGCGCATGCTGCCCCAGCGCTCATAATAAGCATTAAAATACAAATGAGGACTTTCTTGTAATCGTTAATGGCTCGTCACTCCTTTTCTGATTCATCCATCTCTTCTATTATGGCCGCGCTGATGTTGTCCGCCAGGTCTGAGGCAAGCATGGCTTCCGCTCCGAGCTTTTCCGCTGCCAACTCTCCAGCCCGGCCATGATAATAGACCGCGCTGCAAGCCTGCATCCATGTCAGCCCATCAGGCTCTCGCGCAAGCAGCCCGCCTATCATGCCGGATAATACGTCACCCGTCCCGCCGGTTGCCATACCGGGCGTGCCGGACAGATTTATAAACGCCATTCCTCCGGGTTCGGCAATTACGGTTCGCGCGCCCTTAAGAACGAGCGTCACACCTTGTTCTTGCGCAAATGATCGCGCGGCCTCTAATCTATTTGACTGCACTTTATCGATAGACGTTCCTAACAAAGTGGCCATCTCTCCCGGATGCGGCGTCAACACAAGCGGAGCCTTACAATTTTTTAAGACGCTCAAATCCGTAGAAATCGCAAATAGCGCGTCGGCATCTATTATTGCAGGCTTATCTATATGCTTAATCAGCTCCAGTGTGAAGGCTATCGTGTCTTCATCTCTGCCAAATCCGGGGCCGATCACTACGGCATCGCGCTTTTCGATTATCTCAAGCACCTTATCCAGTGAAGCCATACCAAATGCGCGGGACTTGCCTTCGGGCACCGGGATAGTCATAGCCTCTGTCAGCTTGACTTCCATAATATCGTTTAACGATTCGGGTACGGCTACTGTTACCAGCCCAGTCCCGATCCTGAGCGCTCCTTCGGCGGCTAGAGTCGCTGCACCGGTCATACCGATCGAACCGGCAACAATCGCCAGATGCCCCATATTGCCCTTATGAGCAAACATACTGCGCGGCGGCAATCCTGCAGGACTCTCATTGACATATGTGAAAGGAACATCAGTCGTATTTACAGCTTCCGAAGGCATGCTTATTTCGGCAATTATGAGTTTTCCCGTATGCCATGCCCCGTCGCCCTCCGTAATCAAACCGACTTTGGGCAATGCTAATGTCACGGTAACATCTGCTATGACGGACTCTTCTAGAACGTGTTCGCGACCAAGAGGTGGCCCGAGAGGTTTACCGGTATCCGCATCTATGCCGGATGGAATATCCACAGCGATCAACGGGCATCTTCTGCGATTCATCGCACCGACGACCTGCGCAGCCTCAAGTCTTAATTCACCCCTTACACCCGTCCCCAGCAGGGCATCAATCACAAGATGGCTTGACTTAATCGCCCGGCTAAGAGCGTCTATATCTTTAGAATAGTCGATCTCCAGGCCGATCTTCTCTGCAATCTCGATATTTGTGAGCGCATCCCCTTTGGCTGACTGCCTCTCGCCAAAATAGAATATTTTTACGTTTGCGCCCGCGTTGTGCATAAAACGCGCTGTCACAAAGCCGTCGCCGCCGTTGTTACCAGGCCCGGCAACTATAACTATATCCCTAAGCTCTACACTGCCGAGTAACTCTACAGCCGCTTCATATACAGCTCGACCGGCATTCTCCATAAGCAGAATGCTCGGAATTCCGAACTCTTCAGTTGCGCGTCTGTCGAGGTCGCGCATCTGCTGCACAGTTACAATCCGTGTGCCGAACCCCATCAACTCTCATCCTCCACAACCACAACCGCGCTGGCGTAATTTTTTGTATGCGACACACTCAAGTGCACTTTTGCTTTGCCCGCGGCACCCTTTGCCTCACCGTGCAGCTTGACCTCCGGCCTGCCAAGTGCATTATTGACAACCTCTACATCCTGCCAAGAAAACGATCTACCGAGAGCCTTTGCCACGGCCTCTTTTGCGGCAAACCTGGCGGCAAGATGGAGATACTTCGACTGCTTAGCGAGCGAGTAGTCCAGTTCGGCCTGCGTGAACACGCGGCGAGCGAAACTTGCTTCGCGCTCCATGGCATCTCGAATACGCTCGGTCTCTACTATATCCGTCCCTACACCTAATATCGGCATTTTTACCCCACATATTTGCTGTAACGCTTACTCTTACGCCGCAAACTTAAAAACTCCTGCATTTGACGGAGTTCTGTTTAGTTATTAAGATAGATATCATAAACAAGCAGACTTCCCACTTCCGGGGCTTATTGCTGTGAGTTTGTTCATTGCCGACAGGATTAATTATGCGCAGAGTATTATTACCATTACTTATTATAATCATCGCTCTCGCGGCAGGTATATATGTCGGCTACATCACTGCCGGACGCGATAAACTGCCCAAAGGCCCGGTCATCAAGATCGATTTCTTGAGCGCCGACTATGGCAATGCGGCGCTGGTGCGTACCCCCGAAGGCAAATATCTCCTTATAGACCCCGGATCAAGGCGCACAGCCGCAGCTCTGATTACCTACTTGCAGGACGCAGATGTCCGCAGCATGGACATACTGATAACCAACCCGACATCTAACCGCGGCGGATCCCTTGACGCTATAATAAGCCGTTTCAATGTGAAAAGAGTCCTGCGAGGTGAAAAGACAGGCTCATCTGGCGCTTGGAGGCGGGCAATCGACTACGCTCGCGCCCACAATGTGCCGGAGACAGACATCTACGGCGGCGACATTATCAAGCTCTCCCATTCGATAAAGCTCGAAGTCTTGAGCCCGCCGCGTTCTCTATTGCCGCATACAAGGTCGGAATCCGACAGCAACTCGCTTGTGGTCAGGCTGACATTCAAAGGCAAGCGATTTTTGTTTACATCGGAAGCCGATGAGGATACGGAAAACTATCTGGTCAAGTCTGGAATGGATATTGAAAACGATGTATTAGTCATCCCAAGAGGCGGCAAATCAGGTTCAGCCACGCTCGAATTTTTATCACGTGTACGCCCGGAGCAATGCATTGTTTCATCCGTCAGACGACCAAGTCGGGCTGTTTTACAAAGAATTGACCCGAAAAATACCGGCGCCAAGCTACAGCGGACAGATAAAAATGGCACAATAAGTATTATAAGTGACGGCCGCACTATTATTACCAACAGTGAGAGAGGCGGCCATGACTGACAAGAAACTGTGCGCGTTTGTGGATAGAGTCGAAAACGGATATGCCGTTGTCCTGCTGGAGGAAGACGGACAACAGATCGACTGGCCGGTTGAAAAATTGCCCCCGGAAGCTGTCGAGGGAGCCGTGCTGACTATCATCGTGCGCGTTGAAAATAATGCATAGGCTGCGGTAGATCCCGCATCCCATGCGGGGTAACAAGATGCAGATCTCCGATTCTTTAATACCTGCCCATAACAACACCGGACTGGTTGTGGTCATAGCTGCAAGCACTGGAGGACCACAGGCGCTCACGCAGATATTGCCTCGATTCCCGTCCAGCTTTCCCGGCACGATAATCGTCATCCAGCAGATACGAAACGGTTTCACGCGCGTGCTTGCGGATATACTCAATCAGACCTGCAATTTGCCCGTTCACGAGCCTGTCGATGGACAAGCCCTGCAGCCGTCGCGAATTTTGATGACACCCAGCAACTGCCGCTTGACACTATCAGCAAATGACTTCGGCGCACCAGGCTGGCAAGTACTTGTCGAGAATGTAGAGGATCTGCCTGAAGAACGCCGCTGGCGGGTAGATCACACAATGACCTCAATTGCTGATACGTTTGGCAAGCGAGCTGTTGGCGTGTTGCTTACCGGCATTGGGACGGACGGGCGAGAAGGACTTCGCGCAATCCACAGCGCCGGAGGGACCACAATTGCGCAGGATTCGGCTTCAAGTGTTGTCTTCGACCTGCCCTCGTATGCAATCGAAGCGGGCATTGTTCATGAGACGCTGCCGCTGTGGAGCATCGCCGACCGTATAATCGAGCTTGCAAAGGAGAACGCCGATGCAATCGCTGCCTAAGACACGGCTGGGCGATATGCTGGTTGCGGCAGGCGTGCTAACTGCAGACCAACTCGAGTGGGCCCTAAACAGGCAAAAGCAGAGCTACAAGCGTCTGGGACAAATTTTGCTCGAAGCGGGCTTAGCCTCGGAAGATGACATAGCCGAGGCGCGCGCGCTTCAACTCGAAATGCCTCATGTCCAATTGGGTGAATATCCAATAGCAAATGAGGTAACGCAGCTTGTACCCGAAGCGATTGCCCGCACATACGCTCTCGTGCCGGTCAGTATGTCGAAAGACAAACTTGCGGTTGCAATGTCCAACCCCATGGATGTCGAGGCGATAGATGCCGTCGCCAGGAGCAGCCGCATGCGTGTCGAGCCTCTCCTAGCAAGTGAGGCACGCATCATGGCGACATTGGACCAGGTCTACGGCGGTTCCAGTGGAGATGATATCACGGCGTCTATCGAGGAAGCTGTCGAAGGTGTTGACGTGCAGGTCCACGAGAACGATATCACAAACGATATCGCCGAGGAGCGAAGACAAAGCGGCCAGGCTCCCGTAATCAAGACCGTGAACCTTGTTCTGCAGGAAGCTATTAAGCAGCATGCCAGCGACATTCACCTTGAGCCCAGAGCAAACCATCTTGAGATTCGTTACCGGATAGATGGCGCTCTGCAGCACATTCGCAATCTGCCGAAGGCCATTCAGCCCGCTGTAATCAGTCGTATCAAGATCATGTCCGAGCTTGACATAGCCGAAAAGCGCAAGCCGCAGGACGGCAGGATAGCCTTGAGGATTCACAACAAGAATATCGATCTGCGCATCTCTACCCTGCCGGTCCAATATGGCGAAAGAATTGTCATGCGTGTGCTCGACAAATCGGCGCAGCAGTTTTCGGTCGATAAGCTCGGTTTTGCCGAAGAAGAACGGGCAACATTTGAGAGTCTTATCAGAAAGCCCCATGGGATCATACTGGTCACAGGACCGACCGGCAGTGGCAAGACCACAACTCTTTACACCGCACTCATGCACATCAAGTCTGAAGAATCCAACATTATGACCTGCGAAGACCCTATCGAATACGAACTCGAAGGCGTCAATCAGTCGGCAGTCAATGTGCGAGCCGGACTGACATTCGCAGCGCAGCTCAGGGCTATCCTGCGTCAGGACCCGGACGTTATCCTCGTCGGAGAAATTCGAGACGGCGAAACCGCTGAAGTCGCATTCCAAGCCGCCATGACAGGCCACCTGGTCTTTTCAACACTTCACTGCAACACAGCTCCAAGCGCAATTACCCGTCTGGTGGATATGGGTGTCGAGCCGTTTTTAATCGGGTCATCGGTGATCGGCGTGCTCGCGCAGAGGTTGGTGCGCACTTTGTGCCCGCGCTGCAAATCTCCCTATACACCCACAATCGACGAACTTGCCCTGCTGGGCATGGAAGAGATGGACGGCCAGGCGGAGTTCTACAAGCCCGTCGGATGCCCGCAGTGCAGCATGCGCGGTTATGCTGGTAGACTCGCAATATTCGAGCTGATGCCTGTGAACGAAGAGATGCGCCGCCTGACGCTGCATAACCCCACGGCAGACCAGGTCCGCGAAGTGGCGATCGCTGCCGGTATGAAGCCAATGAAAGATCATGCCGTAGAGAAAATTATGGCGGGACTTACGACAATAGACGAAGTGCGGCGGAAGGTGTTTGTTGAGGATGAGTAAATTGGTTTTAGGATTTGGCTGTGCAATGCTGCTCAGCCAAACCCTAAAACTCATACGATTTTCTGTCTCTAAAGCGCTGTTATCTCAAATACGAGATAGGTCAACACACACTCCTGCGGAGTCAGGTTCGGACTTGGCGATTCCTCTTCTGTGTGATAGCTGGTAAATAGAACCCGGCCACTGCCGTACTTAAACGTTACGGTCAGCGGCTTCACCGCTGAGTCCCGGTTCCGCGTCGAAGAGGTCGACCGCAGCGTATGCGATCTGCCTTTTGAAGCGGAAAGCGCTTCTGACCCATAGCTCCCATAGCTGATATTCCCCTGAATCCACGTCTTCGTTGAAGCCGGAACAGAATTCATAACAGCCCAGCCACCCAAAAAGCCGCGAATCGTGATTGTTCCGTCGCCATTGAGCGCGCCAGCGTAGTTCTTTGCCAGCCAGCTCTTGAGCGCTGGGTCTTGTATCGACGCGTCACAGGTTATGTCAGTATCCCCAACATCAGCAGCACCCATATCTTCTGCCTGTCCTGCAGAAGTGCTATCGCTTCCCATGAAGTCTATTGCATCAGGAAAAGTCTGTTCTACAACGTCATAAGAAAGGTCGGTGACATACAGGCTGCCGCCGTTACTCACATAGCTTTTGACGTTATTGCTGATCGTCGATCCACTGGAAAAATCGTCATTCACCCAAGCGCCGCAATTAATAAAAATAACATCGTACTTTGCCATCTCTGCCGGATTATTGAGCAGTTCGATGGCTGTTTTATATGCGCCATCGGGACCCGTTTTTCCGCTGAGTGATTCATCACCATCATATAAATCAAACTTTTCCGTTCCCAGTTTCAATTGATTCGTAGCAGTATCCAGTTCTCCCATACCCAACTTAGCAAGAACATCCTGCATACGATCCCAGTTACCTGTTATAACCGCCATTTTGAGAACCTTCGAGTCACCCGAATCATCAATAGGCAGCGTAGTATCAGCAGATGGAGCCATGGTCTCTTTGTCAGCCGCTACATTGATATTGAATGCCTTTATCCAGCTTCCTTTTGCAATCTTCAGCGTCTGACTTCCGGCGGGCACGCCCGTAAGCGTAAACGAACCATCCGCACCACTTGTGGTAGATACAATAGCAGGCTCCGGAGTTGCTGCACCTCGACTCTTCGCGCCACTTGTGCCAGGCACATAGACGACTGCACCTTCGACCGTGGTCTCGCCATTCGGAGCATAAACACAACCTTTCACTGTTCCTGTAGCCACAGGTGTAGGGGAACTACTATTGCCGCCACCCCCGCCGCAGCCGGCGAAACAAGCGCACATACACAAAATAACAATGAGCAAACCGCATTTCCTGAACATAGTCAATTCTCTCCCACTCTACATAAATTTGGCAAGCAGCCAAGCGACAATTTTATCATATATTTTGCATATAACAATGTCAATATGCTTTTTTAATAGACCGGATAATTGGTTATTCTTCCATTGCGATAACGCGTGCCTCGGCGCTGTATGCATCCTCAATCTTGAGCGGAAGCGCCACCAAACGTACTATCGACTTTCCAAGCTCGGATATGTTGCTCAGGCAGTGGATGATAATGCAGTTATTGTGCAGAAGCAGGTCCGCTGCATCCGCTGTGATTGGGAAGTCCGCTGCTATGGTGCGCACGCCACCCTGCAGCAGATATGAAGCGGCATCAATTGTCAATATCGGCGATTGGACGCGCAGCCCCGAAAGATAATGATCGCACCAGTCCGTACGAAGTATGCAGCCCCTGATATCGGCTACGCCCGTTTTCGATATGTCACAAAGCGATACCTCAGCCTCATCGGCGCGCTCGGTCAGATCGACTACGGTTGCAAGCGTAACCAGATCATCCAAAGCCACACGACTGATCGGATCGGCAGACCTGACAACCACGGGTATTACATCCTGCGGCGCATTTTTGCGAGTGATCGAATGCGTAAGATCGATTATTCTCATACAGTCCTCCGAATGTTTTATGTTACCTCTGAAAATAACAATATTGCAAGAGCTTGCGAACTTGTTTTGAACATTGGGCGCTGGTATAATATGGACGGTGCGAGCTCTACCGCACGATCAACACCTGACGGAGCTGTATAAGATGAATAGATTCTGCCTCCTAATGCGTAATATTCTTCCCATCATGCTGGTCGCGTTGTTAGTGCCGATAGCGACAATCGCAAACACCGAAGATGGAGTAAGACTCTACAAACAGGGCAAGACCGATGAAGCGATTGCTTCTCTTACCCAGACCGCGAAATCCGATCCCAAGGACGCCACCTGCAGGCGCTGGCTGGGCTTTATGCTTTTATCGCAGCAGAAATATAGCGATGCGCTGGCAGCGCTGAAAGAAGCGCGCGCGCTCAACTCGGACGGTTCGGACCTGCGATTTAACCTCGGGATAGCCTATCTACAGACAGGCGACGCCAAAGCCGCTGCATCGGAATTCCAGGAAGCCATAAAGCAGCGCAAAGACTGGGCAGAGGCTTATTACTGGCTCGGAAACTCATATCTTAAGTTACAAGATGCCCAGGCCGCTGTCGGTGAGTTCAATAAAGCGGCCGCGCTCAGCCCTAATGATGCGAATATTCACAACAATCTCGGCCTTGCGCTTGGAGAAATGGGTAAAGCAGACCAGGGAATTGCCGAACTGCGAAAAGCAACCGGTCTTGCGCCGCAGAATGCTGACTTCTGGATCAATCTGGGCATAGCGTTAAACGACAAGAAGAACATACGGGACGCACAGTCAGCTTTTGAGAAAGCAAGCGCAGCCGACCCACAGAACTATACGGCACGCACTGGACTTGCAGGTATTCTTGCCGCGCAGGGTGAGGATGAGAAAGCTCTGGCGCAATATGAAGCCGCCGCCAAGATCAAGCCGGATGAATTTATTCCTCAGTATAACCTTGGCGTGCTCTATTTGAAGAAAAACAGTTTCTTAGGTTCCACGGAAGCATTCAGGAAAGCAGCTAAGGCAAATCCCGATGATGTCGAGACAATAGCCTATTTCGGATGGGCATTGTTCAAGGCAGGCAAAGTTGATGAAGGGATCGCGAAGATGTCGGAAGCGACGGGCAAAAATCCCAAGTTCGCGCCTGCATGGCAGAACCTGGCCACAGCCTATACCACTTTGAACAAGAACACCGAAGCGGCAAAAGCATGGGAGGGCCTGCTTGCGGCAGACCCAAACAATGCCGGCGCTGCGTTAAATCTCGGATACATCTACCTCACGGAAGGCAATAACGAGAAGGCATTGGAAGCGTATGAGACGGCAGCCAAAATCGATCCGAAGTCAGGCAGCGCATACTTCGGCATAGGCTCAACTCTGGCGAAAATGAACAAATCGGATGAGGCAATCGAGCAATATAAAAAGGCGATCAGCCTCTCTCCAAAGTTCTCGCCTGCCTATAACAATCTGGGCGTGGAGCTTGAGAAGAAGGGCCAGGTAGACCAGGCCAAGGAGCAGTATCGAAAAGCCCTTAGGATCGATCCGAAGAATGAGGAAGCAATCAAGAACCTAGAGCGCTTTGGCGAAAAACCGGGACTTGAGAACCCGGGAGCCTAATGGGTGTTAGGTATTAGGTATTAGGTGATGGTTAGCTTGAACTATTCACGATCAGAGAAATTTGTTCGCATACTGTCATTCTGAGCGAAGTCGAGGAATCTGCTTTTTTCTGCGACAATAGCGCTGTCAGCTTAATTGTTTAGGTTTTGAGCTTGTCAATTCCAGCAGCATACAAATGAATGTTAGGTATTAGGTGATGGGTTAGCTTGAACTACATGTGCCGGATTCTATCCGGGCAAGACTTTAGGTGCAGATATTGAAAACCGTTGGACTTGCGCCAAATCCGAATAAGAATGATGCCGTGCAGCTTGCCGCTGAGTTGGCGGACTGGCTTGCCCAGAAGAACGTACGCCCATTGATAACGGAAGATGTCGCCTCTGCTATGGGAAGGCCGCAGTATTCTGTAACAGAGGGCGAGGTGCTCGATGCAGACCTGCTGATGGTACTCGGCGGCGACGGGACCATGCTCAGGTGGAGCAGGCTTGCTGCTCCTCGCGGCACACTTATGATCGGCGTCAACTTCGGCCAATACGGCTTTATCACCGAAACGCATCCGGATGAAGCAAAGGCTGCACTCGAAAGGTTTCTTCGAGGCGATTACACCATAAGTGAAAGAGTAGTCCTTAACGCAATTGTAGTGCGCGATAATAAGCAGATCAGCTCATTTTATGCGCTCAATGATGTTGTGGTATCCAAAGGGCCATTCGCAAGAATGCTTGGGCTAAACACTTTCGTCGACAATCGGTTTATCGTTACATATACCGCCGACGGGATTATCATAGCAAGCCCCACCGGAAGCACTGCGTATTCGCTGTCGGCAGGCGGGCCGGTGGTACATCCCGATGTGGATGTGCTAATAATTACGCCAATTTGCCCTCACACTATGAATGCGCGCTCGTTGGTAGTGCCGGACACTGAGAGTGTGCAGATATCGCCTGAGTGCCGCGAAGACAAACCCGATATAATGGTCACAATTGACGGCCAACTCGGGCAGCACCTGATATGCGGCGACAAAGTGGAGATAGGCAAAGCCGGCTTTACGGCCAAACTGGTCCAACTGGAAGCCCAGAGCTTCTATTCCAAACTGCAGCGCAGACTGCACTGGGGTCAGAGGTTCAGTGGTGGATAAATCCAAGAATTCATTTATCAGTTCAGGTGCGTCAGGTCAATCCAATATTTCTGTTAATCACGATTTGGAATTTGCCGAAATTGCTGAGATGAGGTGCAATACTGTGTCATATTGTCCAAAGTGTCGATATGAATACAAGACTGGTATCAGTAAATGTCCTGACTGTGCTGTTACACTCGTTGATGAATTGCCAGAAAGGCTATAAGCATACTTGCCGATACCGGCAACCTCTGACTGTCAATCGATAATCGTCAACCTTTTTAAAAAACAATGCTAATCGAGCTCCATATTCAAAACTTTGCTCTGATAGATGACTTGAGGCTGGAAGTTGCGCCGGGGTTCAATGCGCTTACCGGTGAGACAGGCGCGGGCAAGTCGATTATAGTGGACGCGATGGGCGCCGCGCTTGGTGAACGCACCGGCAGTGAGGTCGTTCGGACAGGCACTGAAAAAGCCTTTGTGGAGGCTGTCTTTAGTGTATCGGACAACCCGGCTGCAATCAGTGCGGCGTCTGAGTACGGCTTTGAACCTGAAGACGGCCTGCTTATTTTGAGCCGTGAAATCGCTCAGGGAGGCAGGTCGCAGTGTCGTATAAACGGACGCCCCGCCACGGCTTCCGTGCTCAAAGACATTACTTCCCATCTGATCGATATCCACGGCCAGCATGAGCACCAGTCTCTTCTCTCAGTGCCTACCCATATTGATATTTATGACAACTGGTGCGGCGAGGATGCAATTAATCTTAAAGATCAGGCCCAGGAGATATTTGCTGAGCTGATGAATTTGTGCGGCGAACGTGATAGGCTGCGATCCGACGAGCGCGAAAGAGCGCGATTACTGGACCTCTACAATTTCCAGGCGCAGGAGATATCGGATGCAAATCTTCAGCATGGTGAGGATGAAGAGCTTCTCCTAGAAAGGAACAGGCTCGCCAACGCCGAAAAACTATACGCGGCGGCGTCCGAGATCCACGATGCGCTCAATGCGGACGGGGGGTGTATCGACTCATTAAGCGCCGCCGCAGGTTCGGCTGAGAAGATGGCTGTTATGGACCCCTCAATGAGCGGGTTTGTTGATAACCTCAACACTGCTCTTATCGCATCACAGGACGCGCTGATCCAGGTCAGGGACTATATGGAGAATGTTGAGGCCAACCCGGACCGGCTGGAACAGGTCGAGGAGAGGCTTGATTTGATCCGTGCCCTTAAGCGCAAATATGGAGACACGATAGAAGAAATCGTCAAATACGGCGATGAACTGTCCGGCAAGATAGACGAGCTTACAAATGCCGAGGAGCTGTCAACCTCACTGGCTGGACGTATAGAAGATTTCCAAAACAATCTGCGTGGTATCTGCGAAAGGCTTACTGCGCTCAGAAAAGCTGCTGCGCCGAGGTTTGAAAAAGCTGTCGAATCCGAACTGGCTGACCTTGCGATGGGTAAAACAAAGTTTGAAGTGAGCATGCTGCCGATCGATCCTGGACCGAAGGGCGCTGATGGGTTGGAGTTCATGATTTCGCCGAACCCGGGCGAGCCCATAAAACCATTGGCAAAGATAGTTTCAGGCGGCGAGATGTCAAGAATAATGCTCGCGTTGAAGTCGGTGACGGCAGGCGCGTCGGTACCCACTCTTGTATTCGATGAGATCGACACAGGCATTGGCGGTAGGACCGCGCAGGTCCTTGGCGACAAGATCGCGTCACTTGCAAAGAGCTGCCAGATACTGTGCGTCACACACCTGCCTCAGGTCGCCAGCAAGGCCGACAGGCACTTTTCGATCGATAAAATCGTATTAGATGGACGCAGTATGGTAAGAGTAACCACACTCGAAGAAGAAGAGAGGGTTGCTGAATTGGCACGGATGCTGGGCGGTGAAGAATCATCCGTGGCCGCTGCCCAACACGCCAGGGAGATGCTGTCACTTGCATATCAGAGGGACAATTAGGCTCGACAAACGCACAAAAGACCTCGCCAAACGGCTCAAACCGGGCGATATTGCGCTCATAAACCACGAGGATATTGACTCAACCGCTGCGCAGATGCTAGTAGAAGCAGGCGTTAAGGCCGTGATAAACGCCGCAAAATCATGCTCGGGCCATTACCCCAACCTCGGACCTCGTGTGCTTATAGACGCAGGGATTGCCCTTATCGACAATGTGGGTGAAGAACTTTTTAAGACCATTAATGAGGGCGAACAGATTGAGATCAGAGATGGAGCGATCTGCAGAGACGGTAATACTCTATCGCATGGCGAAGTTCTCACCAAAGAGAGAGTCGATACGCTCATAGAAGAGTCGAAAGCAAATCTGGGCGCTGTGCTCGAAGATTTCGCAAAGAACACTCTCACATATGTCACCAAAGAAAAGTCACTGCTGCTTGACCCCGCTACGCTGCCCGACGTAAAAACGGATATCAATAACCGTCATGTGCTTGTGGTCGTTCGGGGTGAAACATACAAGCAGGACCTCGCAATTATCAGGCACTATATCCGCGAAATGAAGCCCGTTCTGATCGGAGTCGACGGCGGCGCTGATGCCCTTCGTGAGATGGGCCTCAAGCCTGATATCATAATAGGAGACATGGACAGTGTCTCTGATGCAACGCTCAAATGCGGAGCCGAACTCATAGTTCACGCTTACACCAGCGGCAAAGCTCCGGGCCTGCCCCGCGTGCAGTCACTCGGGCTAGAACCTCATGTGTGTGCGATACCGGGCACGAGTGAAGACCTGGCGCTGCTGTTGGCGTATGAGAAGGGCGCCGAGTTGATAGTCGCCGTAGGCACTCACTCGCACCTGATCGACTTCCTGGACAAAGGCCGCAAAGGTATGTCGAGCACATTTCTTGTCAGGCTTAAAGTCGGAAACAGGTTAGTCGACGCAAAAGGTGTAAGTAAGTTATATCGGGCACAGCCCAGCGTTAAGTATGTCGGGATTCTGGCGCTGGCGGCACTGGTTGTAATGGCGACCGTTTTTGCGCTATCACCCACAATGCAAGAGCGGGTCCAGGCAATGGTAGACAACTTAAGGTCGCAGTTCTGGCAGTTTTATACAAAAACCCGCCCATGGGAGTGGAAAAGATAAAATGATAGATATACGCTATCACATATACAGTCTGGCCGCAGTTTTCTTCGCGCTGGCAGTCGGAATAGTCATTGGAACGTCTTTTGCAAAGAGGACTCCAATCACCGGCACGGAGCGCAGCACAATTACGCGCTATGAGAATTCCATGCGCCTGCTCAAACGTGAGATCGATATGGCCGCAGACGATGCCTCAAAAAAAGCTGAACTCGCCAAAAACTGTGAAGAGCTGTGCAGAGTGGTCCTGCCGACGGTCGTAAAGGACAGACTGGCCTGGAGAAATGTAGCGATAGTCCAGACCGGTGATTATGACGAACTCTCAGGCAATGTGAAACTTGCTCTGGAGATGGCTGGAGCGCGAGTAAACTCGGTCACTGATATCAACCGTTCATTTCCGTTTGACGATGATGCAAAGATCAGCGCAGCGTTGATAAACTGTGGTATAACCCCGCCTGGCGACCCAAAAGAAGCGAGAGATAAAATATTTTCCATGCTTGCAAACCTGCTTTATACCGGTGATTATCAGCATTTGCTCTCAAAGCTGGAAGACTCGGGCATTGCGAAGTTTACGGGTGAATATAACAGACACAACCGGTTTATTGTATTGGTCGGCGGCGCCGAATCACGGACCACTTTTAGCCCTCAGTACATTGATACTCAGTTGATTTCGCAGTTCGCGGCACCGGATGTCACCATAGTTGGGTGTGAGGGAACCAAATGCGAAGGCTCATATGTTCCGGTCTGGCATAAATCGGGAATCGCGACAGTCGACAATGTAGATTCGGCTATAGGCCAGATTGCATTGATCTGTGCGCTTAACGGCGAAAAGGCTCAGTTCGGTGTCAAAGACACAGCCGATAGACTCATCCCTCAAAGCCTGGAGAAGAAGTAATTGGCCGGAATAACAGTGCTCATACCTGCGTATAACGAGCAGGACACAATAGGCCAGACTGTGCAGGCGGCGCTCGGCATGCCCGGCGTAGATGAAGTGGTTGTAATCGACGACGGCTCTGAGGACGAAACACCTTTCGTTGCATATGATGCAGGCGCGCGCGTAATCCAGATGAACCGGAACCTCGGCAAAGGCGCGGCTATGAATCGCGGCACCGCTGAGACAGACTCCGATATTTTGCTGATAATCGATGCGGACCTGGGGCCAAGCGCGGCTGAGACATACAAACTGCTCGAACCGATTTTAGCCGACCAGGCGGACATGTCCATTGCAGTTATGAAAGCTCCACCGGGTCATAAGGGCGGGTTCGGATTTGTGTTGAAACTGGCGAGGTGGGGAATCAAGAAATACGGCGGAATGCTGGTGACAGCTCCCATCTCCGGCCAGAGAGCTATCAGGCGCAAACTGATTGAGGACATAGGCGGTTTCGAGAAGGGCTTCGGTGTCGAGACCGCTCTCACTATCGATGCTCTGAGAAAGGGCTACAAGATAGTAGAGGTTCCCCTGCCCTTGAATCACAGGGTGTCGGGACGCACCTTTAAGGGTTTTATGCATAGAGGTCAGCAGTTTATCGATATTACCAGGGCTCTTTGGAAAAGAAGACGACCGTAAATTTTGAATTCTGAGTTGTTGGAGCAGTTATGCGAGGATACACAACAAGCGATAAGATAAGATATTGGCTTTTTGAAGATAGAATACCGCTGACAAAGCTGATTATCATAGCGAATGCGGCGACTTTTATCGCGATCACCCTGTTTAAACTCGGTATATTTACATACCTGCTAGGATTCAACTCGGCAATAGCCCTGAAGATGCCATGGACATTTGTTACCTATCCCCTGGTGGCCGTCGGAGGGGACATTATCAGCCTGCTCTTTGGAGCATACTGGTTGTGGGTTGCCGGAGGCAGCCTGGAGAGGTCATGGGACACCGGCCGGTATGCGCTGTACTTTTTCCTAATGTGCGCAATAACAGCATGCGGACTTTGGATAGGCTATGTCCTATTGAACATACAAATCTCGCTTATCGGCTTATGGCTTCCGCTGGCGGGTGTCACAATTGCATGGGCAATGATGAACCCCGAACAGCAGATATTGTTCTTCTTTATCATCCCTATGAAGCTCAAGTACCTGGCGCTGCTTGATGTCGTGCTTGTGCTGATATCCTATGGTCAGGTTAACTTGCTCTTGGGCCTGTTTGCTTTGCTGGGCTGCGCTTTTTCATATTGGTATATCCTGCCTCACGACTTCGGCGTGCGGACCAGGCAAGACAGGGGTCAGGTCGTGCGTGTCCACAGGCGCCAAAGCATAATGCATAAGTTAAACCCATTCGGATGGATCAAAGAGAAGCGCGACAAAGACCGCCTGCGCAAGCTCTTTGATGATTCGTATGGTGATGATGACACGAGGAACCGGTAGCGCGCTTTGAACCATATCATTCCTGCAATTTTAGGGCTGTTCGCCATACTATGGTACGCTGCTGTCTTCAGCCTTGCTCCCAAAGTCGGACTTGTAAAACTCAATTATAAAAAGACCCCGATCATGGCCTCGTACGGAATAGTATCGTTCGTTTATATGGCGGCCGTAATGATAGGCCTCGCCCAAATGCATTACGTCCACATGAAGAGCGTTTGGACCTATCTTGCACCTATGGGCGCGATGTGGGCGCTTGGGATAATCGATGACATATGGGGCACGCGCGAAGTCGGCGGGTTTAAGGGTCACTTCAAACGGCTTCTCTTTGAACGCAGGCTCACCACGGGGGCAGTCAAGGCAATCGGCGGCGGAATCGTAGGGATAGCGGCCGGCTGGTATATCTCCGGCGGCGCTCCGCTGAAGTGGGTTCTAGCAGCCATACTGGTCCCTCTGGCATCGAACATTCTCAACCTGTTTGATCTGCGCCCGGGCAGGGCTGTGGCTGTATTTTTTGTCGGATTAGGTGTAATATGTATTGCAGTGGGTGGCCACATTGCGGACCCCTGGCTTGTGGGAGCCGTAGTCGCCGTCACACTAATGTTTTCGGTCATCGATTCTAAAGGCAAGGCAATGATGGGCGATTCGGGGTCAAACACCCTCGGCGCGGCTTTGGGGCTGATAATGGTCCAAAGCACCGGACCCGTTTTTCAGGCCTGCGCTATTGTCATTATTATTGCAATACATCTTTACTCAGAAAAGCATTCTATGTCGGCGCTGATCGAGCGCAATAGCGTGCTTAGATTTATCGACCGTAGATTGGGGGTGCGCTGATTGGCAGGCACAATCAAGATCGACCGCGAAAGATGCAAGGGCTGTGAGCTGTGCGTTCACTTCTGTCCTAACGGCTGCATCACGATGGAGGATTCATTCAACCACAAGGGTTACCGTCCATCGTGTTTTATCAAAAAGGACGAGTGCACAGGCTGCGCCATATGTGCGCGCATGTGCCCGGATGTCGCGATCGAGGTATGGAGATAACTTATGGCGACAAAGAAATTGACTAAGGGCAACGCTGCCCTGTGTTACGGAGCGATAGCAGCAGGATGCAAAGCATTCTTTGGCTACCCGATCACTCCACAAAATGAAGTTCCCGAGTATATGTCCGAACTTATGCCCGCAAATGGCGGAGTATTTATACAGGCCGAAAGTGAAGTCTCGGCCATCAACATGGTCTACGGCGCGGCATGCGCCGGCAAGAGAGCTATGACTTCATCCTCAAGCCCGGGAGTCAGCCTCAAACAGGAAGGAATCTCCTATATAGCCGCATGTGAGCTGCCGTGCGTTATTGTCAATGTTCAACGCGGTGGACCGGGTCTGGGAAACACACTTCCCGGCCAGGCGGACTATTTCCAAGCAACAAAGGGCGGCGGGCACGGAGACTATAAGCTGCTGGTTCTAGCTCCATGGAGCGTGCAGGAGTGCTATGAGTTCATGCCGCTTGCATTCGACTTGGCGGATAAATATCGCAACCCGGCAATGATCCTTATGGACGCCATCATCGGCCAGATGCTCGAACCGTTGGATATGCATGATAACTTCGATATAGTCGAGTATCCGAAGCCATGGGCCACAAACGGCGCCAGAGGACGCGCTCATAATATCATCAACTCTCTCTGGATCGACCCTGAGGTGCTGGAAGGCCTTAACCAGCGCATTCAGGCAAAATATGCTGCCGCGCAGATGCATGAGGTCAGGTTCAAGGAATATCAGACCGAAGATGCCGAGCTTGTAATGGTTGCATACGGCTGCCCTGCGCGCATTTGCCGAAGCGTGGTCGACATGGCGCGCGACGAAGGAATGAAAGTCGGGCTGCTGCGCCCTATCACTCTCTTCCCGTTCCCTACCCTGCAGATCGCCGATCTCGCCAAAGACGGCAAGCGATTCCTGGTGGTCGAGATGAACTGCGGTCAGATGGTAGAGGATGTAAGGCTGGCTGTGAACGGAGCGTCCGAGGTAGAGTTCTATGGACGCAGCGGCGGAGCTGTCCCGACGCCGACCGAGATACTAAACGAAGTGCGCGCAAGGTTCGGCAAGCCGCCTGTAGTATCGCACTATTCGAGCAGGAAGGAGACAGCCAACTGATGCAAAAGGTATTTGAACGACCAAAAGGACTTACGGATGCTGAGTTCTCTTACTGTGCTGGATGTCTCCACAGCACGACCCATCGCCTTATAGCCGAGGTCATGGACGAACTTGATATCATTCACCAAACCGTCGGAGTATGTCCCGTCGGCTGTGCGGTTTTCATGTATGAATATATGTCGTGCGATATTATTGAGGCCTCTCATGGCAGAGCGCCATCTGTTGCGACGGGTGTAAAGCGGATGCTGCCGGACAGAGTCGTATGGTCATATCAGGGTGACGGCGACCTGGCATCTATAGGCACCGCTGAGATCGTCCATGCGGCAGGCAGAGGCGAGAATATATCGGTTATCTTTATCAACAACACTACATACGGTATGACAGGCGGGCAGATGGCTCCGACCACACTGATCGGCCAGAAGACGACTACCTGCCCGACCGGTAGAGACCCGCATGTGAACGGCTACCCAATACGTGTATGTGAGATGCTGGCGACTTTGGACGGACCGTCTTATATCGAAAGAGTCGCGCCTACAAGCCCGGCGGGTCTTGTCAAGACAAAAAAGGCGATCAAACACGCATTTCAGAATCAGATCGACGGCAAAGGCTTCTCTCTGGTGGAAGTGCTCAGCAACTGCCCCACAAACTGGAGAATGACACCTATCGAATCATTTAAGTGGATCGATGAGAAAATGAGTGAAGTCTTTCCTGTCGGAGTATTTGTAGATAGATAATTAGAGCTGGAATTAATTTATCACGAAAACACGAAAAGACGAAATCACGAAATTTATTTTCGTGTTTCCTTTCTTTCGTGATTTCGTGTGAAGAATTCCATTTGTCTTGCATTGGATACACACGGAGAAATATATGCATCAGGAAGTTAGAATAGCGGGCATTGGCGGCCAGGGAATTATGTTGATAGGTCAACTCCTGGCATACGCGACAGTGCTTGAAGATAGAAATGTGGTGTGGTTTCCGTCATATGGTCCCGAGACCAGAGGCGGATCGGCTGAGTGCACGGTTATAATGTCGACTGACGAAATCGGTTCGCCGGTCTCATCATCGCCGCACACTCTCATAGCGCTGACCCAGGATATGCTTGATAAATTCGCTCCGTCTGTTCGGCGAGAAGGGTTGATAGTAGTCAACACATCCCTTGCCGAAAAACCAGGCTATCGTGATGACTGCGATATAGTCGGAATCGACGCTGGCAACATTGCAGAAGAACTCGGCAGCTCAAAGGCTGCAAATATGGTGATGCTTGGAGCTTATGCGCAGCTTGTCAAACCGGTTTCGCTGGAATCCATAGCAAAATCCATGGCCCAGGCGCTGCCCAAGCGTAACCATAAGTTCATACCTTTGAACACAGCCGCGCTTGAAAAAGGCGCACAAATTATCGACGCAACTATGCGTTGACACAGGCTCCCACATGCTGTTAAAATATCTTTAGGTGAAACACGCTTATGCCATCGATAAGACCAACTAATTTCGTCGGCGGCTCCAGGGCGCACTCGCTGCGAGTCCTGGAAGACGGCTTGTGCGTGCGTGAACACTATCAACATTGGCTGTACGGCATTAATAATAAAAGCCCACGCTGACTTCGTGTCAGGCGTGGGCTTTTTTATTGGGAGAGATCGGTATTATGAATCATGAGGTCCTCGTCCTAAACAGCGACTACGAGCCGCTCAATATCTGCAACATCAGGCGGGCGATATCGCTTGTGTTTCTCGGCAAAGTCGATGTGCTCCATGAAAGTCCAAGAGAATTGCACACGATAAGCACCGCATATGTGGCGCCTTCGGTCGTCAGGCTCAGAAACCATGTCAGACGGCCGATGCCGCAGATCAAGCTCTCCAGACGCAGCATCCTCGCGAGGGATCACTATACCTGCCAGTATTGCGGGCATAAGGGCAGCGATCTGACGGTGGACCACGTGATTCCGCGCAGACTAGGAGGCCAAAATACTTGGGACAACCTTGTGGCATGCTGCAAGAAGTGCAACACAAAGAAAGGCGATAAGACCCTCTCGCAGCTAAATTATACTCTCAATCAGCAGCCCAAAAAGCCGAAGTATGTGCCGTTCATAAGCCTGACCAAGTTCATGGCGGGCGCAAACAATGAGGTTTGGAGAGATTATCTGCCCGTATTTGACCACCCGTCAAACACTCAGACGACTGAAAGAGAGACTGTGCCGACCGCAGCAGGATAAGAAGTGTGATGTATGGTGGAGTGGTAGCGGAGGTCGGGCTCGAACCGACGACGCCCCGGGTATGAGCCGGGTCCTCTAACCAACTGAGGTACTCCGCCACGCAGGAATATTTTACCAGGGAAAGCCGTTATTAGTCAATAGGCGCAACTTGCCAAAAATGTTCCGTATGCTGCATGGAACGGCTTTATTGATTCAACGCGGTCAAGAGTTACCGCAACATGTCCAATCCACGATCAACGAATAGACGATACACGATTACGAACCTCAAAGCCACTTGATCCGTCTGAACCACCACAGCATTCCCAATGTTATGGCAATCATCAGGATCGTGATGTTACGAAATGCGTTCGGCGCGTGAAGCCACGGCAGATGCGTGAAGTTCATGCCATAGAAGCCGGTGATGAATGAGAGCGTCATCAGGATCGTAGCGGCGACTGTCAGCGCCATCATCACCTGGTTGAGACGGTTCGAGACAGTGGATAGATATATATCCAAACTCCCGCTCAATATCTCACGTATGGTATCCAACATATCGAAAATACGTATCATCCGGTTGTATACATCCTGAAAGTATACCTGGTTCTCACCCTCGATAAATGAAAAGTCTCGTCTGGCCAGCTCACTAAAGATATCCCTCTGCGGACCAAGCAGCCTCCGAAGCTCAAATGCATTTCTCTTTAGCCCAAAGAGCCTGTGCAGCGATTTTTTGGTCGCATTGTTGAGCATTTGAGACTCTATCTCATCCGCCTGATTGTCCAGGTTCTCTACAATTGGAAAATAGCTCTCTACCAAATCCTCCGCAAGCAGATACACGCCGTACATCGGTCCGCGCGAGCAAAGCCCCGGCGTATCCTGATACTCTTTAATCGCATTGTTTACGGCGTCGCTGGTCTTCTCTTTCGATGCGGTAATGATAAACTTGCCGCCTACAAATAAATGCATTTCACCCGGCTTTATGCCATGGTTTTTATGATTGCGCGGGCTGATAAGGGTCATGTTGACGTAGAAATGGTCTTCGAACTCATACAAATGCGGCCTGCGGTATCCATCCAGGCACGACTCAATAGCTAACTGGTGCAGACCGAACTTGCCTGCGATATCTTCGATTTCATTCTTGTCAAACTCGCTTATATCGACCCACAGCAGAGCGCAATCACCGCTGACCAGTGAGCGCCAGTCATCAAGAGGCACATCCTGCTTGAACTTGCCTTCAGTGAATAGATATGTTTTGATCATCGCCCATCTCCCAAGAATAACAAATAGCAGATAGCCAAGAGCGCGGAACTCTATTGCCCAGAGCTCACTCGTAGGATCGCTAAGATTTCTTCCACTGTCTCCTCAACCGATAGTTGCGTCGTATCAATTACCGGATTTCTCAAATTCTCATATAGATGACGTGTTTGCAAACCCCTTTGTATTCTCTCGTCATTTCTTCCGTCTTGAATCATCCGCCATACATTCTCTTCTTCGCTGCAAACAAGTGTAATCGGCAATAGGTGAAACGATATATCCTGAAGATTGCTGATTACATTGTCGAAGATACGTTTCCTTGGCCCATGAAGGCCATAACTAAAGATAACATAGTCCACAAGACTGCACTGGAGATAGTTTCTCAGCAGCGTTGACATATTGTCTTCAGTCATCGCTGCAATCTCCGGCGTTAAGTCAAACGGATTAATACACCTGCACCATTCACTCTCAAGCCAGCTCGTATGAGGCAGCCGCCTTAATAACGCCGCACAGACTGTGGACTTTCCGACACCGTTGGGTCCATTTATAAAGATTATTGTTTTCATCAGTTAGATATGCTACATGTTCGAGCCGCTGAGACTACGTCTGCAGTTGTTTCATTCGCATTCTGCTTTTCTACTTTCAGCTTTCAACTCTCCACCCTCCAGAAGTCTCAGAGCATCGAGATAGGGTCTACATCCACACTAATTTGCCTGCGCAGAGCAGGACTAGACTCGAATGTCGCATTCAACAGATCGAGCATCTTTTGACGGTCTGCCGAACGCAGCACCATGTGCCAGCGATACTCACCGCGCAACTTAGAGAGCACCGCCTGCTGAGGCCCCAGTATCCTGATTCCCATTCGCTCAGCCATCTTGCCTGACTTGATCGCAGCGAGGAGCCGTTCTAGTCTCACCTTGGCTTCATTGTCATCCTTATCACGAGAGAGAATATTGACTAATGAGCCGAATGGCGGGTAACCCAGTTCGCGCCTGTTTTCCAGTTCTATCTCATAAAAAGCAGTGTAATCGTGCGTGACTGCACACTTGATGGCATATTGCTCCGGGTCAAATGTCTGGATCACGACCTCACCGGGCCGCTTTCCCCTGCCCGACCTGCCCGCCACCTGCGAGACGAGCTGATATGTGCGCTCGGACGCCCTGAAATCAGGCAGATTGAGAGATGTGTCCGCACTTATCACACCGACCAGAGTCACGTTCGGGAAGTCCAGACCTTTTGCGATCATCTGAGTGCCGACGAGTATATCAGCCTCACCTGCCCTGAACGTGGCTAGAATCGAGCCGTGCGCGCCCTTGCGCGCAGTTGTGTCACGGTCCATCCTGAGCACGCGAGCGCCGGGAAAAGTCTTCTTGACCTCTTCTTCAACGCGTTCCGTTCCTATCCCGAACCGACCAATCCTGATGCTTTCACACTTCGGGCACTTATCCGGCGCGGGCATCTCAAAATCGCAGTGGTGACAACTAAGCTTCTTAGCAGCCGCATGAAACTTTAGAGAGACCGCGCAGTTTGGGCATCGCTCCACGTATCCGCAGTCACGGCACAGTAGAAAAGTCGAATATGCGCGCCTGTTCTGAAAGAGCATCACCTGCTCACCGCGAGCCAAACGTTCTTTTATAGCTTCTTCAAGACGGGTGCTGAATATTGTGAGCTTGCCCTTGGAATACTCCTCGCGCAGATCGGCGATATGGACCGTGGGCATCGGGCGGTTCTCTATTCGGCTGGGCATCGTAAGGAGCCTGTAGTGCTCATTTCGTGCGAGGGTGAATGTCTCTATGCTCGGCGTCGCACTGCCCAAAACAAGCGCAGCTCCGGCCTGGTTGGCGCGGCGTATGGCAACGTCACGACCGTTATAACGCGGAGGATTGTCCTGCTTATAGCTTGGCTCATGCTCCTCGTCTACTATCACCAGTCCAAGGTCAGTAAGCGGTGCAAAGACAGCAGACCTTGCGCCCAGCACAACCCGCGCCTCGCCTGATTCGATGCGCGCCCATTCATCGAACCTCTCACCAGCGGATAGCGCACTGTGCAGCACAGCCACCCGGTCGCCGAACCGGCTCTTGAATATGTTCATAACCTGCGTGGTGAGAGCTATCTCAGGAAGCAAGACCAGACTGGTGCGGTTCATAGCCAGCACGCGCTCAATGCACCGCAGATAGACCTCTGTCTTACCGCTCGCGGTAACTCCAAATAGCAAAAACGGGTTGAATGTAGATGAGTCGATTGCGCGAGTGATCTCATCGACGGCAGCCTTCTGCTCCTCGCTAAGATTGACACGCACCTGCTCGACTTTGGAGAATGCGGGCGCGCGCCGAAAAGTCATCTCTGTACGTTCCAGGCAGCCTTTCTTCTCAAGAGCAGCAACTACAGCCGCCGACGCGCCGTATCTCTGCGTAAGCTCGGCTACTGATATATCACGGTCCAGTCCCTTTATAAGTTCCAGCAGCTCTGACTGCTTCTTCGTCAGGCTGATATCCGACTCTCCACTCTCCACTCTCAACTTTCCACTAACTCTCACTCCGCGCATAACACGCGGCTTGCCTGTAGGAGCGATAAGGCGCCACTCTCGCTTGATTGCGCCCTTGGATTCGAGCTGTCTGAGCAGTCGTTGGACTGAAGATTTATCATCGTCATTGTAGAGGCTCTCGACTGTGGGTTCATCGCCCATTGTCTCAATCTTCTGCATCAGGCGCGTTTCGGAGGGAGTAAGATGCGGATGAGTCTGGGACGATGCGGTTAAAATAACCTTCGCCTGAGCTTTATACTGCATCCCGCCGGGAAGCATTGCGCTTACGACCCTGGGCAGCGAACATATATACTGCTCGGATATCCACCGCGCAAGGTCGAGCATATCAGATGAAAGATGAACAGGGCCGTCTATCTCTGCTATGATCGGGCGTGTCTTCTCAACATCAGAAGTCCGTTCCAATCCTATTATATAGCCAATGGCCTGACGAGAGCCTATCGGCGCCAGCACACATGAGCCGACACCGACAGTATTCATCAGGCCATCAGGTATCTCATAGGTCAGTGAATCGAGCGGGCTGGATGCCCCTGTGTCCACCAAAACCCTTGCATACAACTAGATACCGGCTTCTTTCTTCAATAGATCGACCATGTCGGTCTCTTCCCACGGCACGTCGAGGTCCGTGCGGCCAAAGTGGCCGTAAGCTGCCGTCTGCTTATAAATAGGCCGTCTGAGGTTGAGCCTGTCGATGATCCCGCGAGGCGTAAGATCGAAGTATTTTAGGATAAGATCAGCAATCTTGTCCTCAGGTATGGCATTCGTCCGCCATGTGTCGACCATGATCCCCATCGGCTCAGCCTTACCAATTGCGTAGGCAACCTGGACTTCGCACTTCTTGGCAAGCCCCGCAGCAACCACATTCTTTGCCACATAGCGCATCATATAGGCTGCCGAACGGTCAACCTTGGTCGGGTCCTTGCCGGAGAAAGCGCCGCCACCGTGCTTTGCCATGCCGCCGTAGGTGTCAACAATGATCTTGCGACCTGTAAGGCCCGTATCGCCCTGCGGTCCGCCAACGGAGAAGACACCGGTCGGATTTACGAAAAACTCGATCTTGTCATCGATCATCTCAGGCGGCAGGATCGGTTTGATTACATGCTCGATCATGTCCGCTCGGATTGTGCTCTGAGGAATATTCGGCTGGTGCTGAGTAGAAACGACGACCTTGTCGATGCGGACCGGCCTGCCGCCCTCATACTGCACGGTCACCTGAGTCTTGCCGTCCGGGCGAAGGTAGCCGATCTGGCCGTCCTTGCGGACAGCAGTGAGCCTCCGCGCCATTTTGTGGGCAAGCATAATCGGCATAGGCATAAGCTCGGGAGTCTCGTCACAGGCAAATCCGAACATCATGCCCTGGTCTCCCGCGCCGCCTGTATCGACACCCATCGCGATGTCCGGTGACTGAGACTGAATAGCCGTCAGCACGCCGCAAGTCTCGAAGTCGAACCCGTATTTCGCCCGTGAGTAACCGATCTGCTCGATCGTTCGGCGTACAATTCCTGGAATATCGACATATGCGCGAGTTGTGATCTCACCCGCGACCAACACCATACCTGTTGTAAGTAGAGCCTCACACGCAACTCTGCCCATAGGATCCTGTTCCATGATCGCATCAAGCACGGCATCTGAAATCTGATCGGCCATTTTGTCCGGATGTCCCTCGGTGACCGATTCCGAGGTGAACATGTGCGCTTGAGAACTCAATGTAATTCCTCCAAGAAATGATTTTTTACATAATCGAGAATCGCATTCGCGACTTCCCGTTTCGACATTCTGGGCCATGACACTTTATCACCGGTTCGTGAGTATAACGTGACCTGGTTCGTATCACTTCCGAACACGTCACTGCCCGGCGAAACATCATTTGCCACGATCAAATCCAAGTTTTTGCGTTCCAGTTTGCCCCTGGCATGCTCTTCAATGTTCTCTGTCTCGGCGGCAAAGCCCACAAGTATCATCCTGCCCTTCTTGTGCCCGACTTCCTCGAGGATATCATCCGCTTTATCCAGCTCAAGAGTCCATTTTGCCGACTTTTTTACTTTCTGTTCGTGGACCTGAGCCGGCGTGAAGTCAGCAGGAGCGGCTGCCGATACCATGACATTGATTTCTTGTAAACGCGTCACCACAGCATCGTGCATTTCGTGCACAGTGGTTACACTTACCATCTCGACTCCATCCGGCACGAGCAGATCGGTAGGACCACTGACCAGGGTCACGTTAGCGCCTCGCTTCGCCGCCATCTCGGCAATCGCGTAGCCCATCTTCCCCGAGGAACGGTTTGTAATGAACCTGACGGGGTCAATAGGTTCCTGAGTCGGTCCGGCAGTCACCATGAGATTGACCATCGAGTAGTCCCTCCTGCCGCCTGTAAGAACCTCTTCCACTCGCCGCACGATCTTATCCGGGTCGACCAAGCGCCCAATGCCTTCGTCACCGCATGCGAGCATGCCTTCTTCGGGTTCCATAACGATGTATTCATACTGCCGCAGACGGTCGATATTGGCAACCACAATCGGGTTCGTATACATATTCACGTTCATCGCAGGGGCGATTATAACCGGACACCTGACCGCAAGAGCCATTGTGGAAAGCATATCGTCTGCAATACCATTGGCCATCTTGCCTATGATGTTTGCCGTAGCAGGCGCTATCAGCAGCAAGTCAGCGCCTACGGTGAGTGAGACGTGTTTGATCTCGGGTTTGTCAGGCTCATCAAACAGACCGCATAAAACAGGGTTTTTGGTCAGCGACCAGAATGTAGGCGCACCGATAAGATTCTTTGCATGCTCGGTCATTACTACATGCACATCAGCGCCGCATTGGACGAGCGCGCTCGCAAGGTATGCAGACTTATATGCAGCTATGCCGCCAGTCACTCCAAGGATTATCTTTTTGCCGGCAAGCGGGGCTTTATGTCCGTTATTGTTTGATTCTGCAGTGTTCTGCAATGATTACCGCCTTCAACTCCTGAGCCGTCTTAGCCAGAGAGTCATTTTCGATAATATATTCATAATGCGGGATCTGATCAAGTTCCCTGCGCGCATTTAACAGACGTTTTGTAAGGTCGTTTTCAGATTCGGTAAGCCGGCCTCGAAGCCTTTTCTCCAACTCTTCAATAGATGGCGGGGTAAGGAAAATCATCACCGCAGAGGGCATTTGTTTTTTTACTGCGAGGCCGCCCTGAACATCTATCTTGAGGATAACATCCACACCCTCGGCAAGCCGCTGCTCAACCCATTTGCGAGGAGTGCCGTACAGATTGCCGTGAACATTTGCATACTCCAAAAAATCGCCCGTATCGGCGCGGCGGCGAAACTCATTGACAGATATAAAAGTGTAGTCTATGCCGTCGACTTCGCTCTCTCTTGGCTCACGTGTGGTGGTAGTCACACACCGGCTGAAGTTGGAGTAAATTTCGGCCAGCTCAAGCAATACGGCGTCTTTTCCTACACCCGACGGGCCGGAGAGCACTATCAACAGCCCCTCTTTCCGTATATGCCTCTCCCAAGACCGCATCATACTCCTCGCGCCAATACCTCATCATAATTTAACAGAGTATAGCACGGCGGCTGCAAGGTGTCAACGCACGCAAGAGTATCGGTCAGCCCAAATCTTCTGCAAATTTGCAAAAACAGCTCATGCATATGATACAATGAGTTATATGTATTGATTGATGATAATTCGAGATATTATTGGTATGATTATCAGACTGATACAGTCGTGGTAAATAAAAAATGACACCGGAGGTGATATAGAAAGCCATTTTGCTATGGTTCGGAAAAGGAGCTTGCGTTCGGCAAGCCTAATACATTGGTGGTGCGCGTATTTTCGGCGAGGTATAAACCACCAGTTTACATTACAAAGTCAGACAATAAGTCGGAATTGGAGAAGTGAGAAATGAGAGTATTTCCATTCATCACGGCGGCTTTGTTTCTTACAGCGGCTGCCGTGCAGGCAAGCGCGGATATCGAACTTGTCAAGGACGGCAGGACAAAGTACTGCATCGTTTTGGCCAAGGACGCATCGCCATCCGAACACTGGGCGGCAAGTGAACTCAAGCTCTTTATGAGGCAGATGTCGGGAGTTGTGCTGTCTTATGCGCCGGACGGTGAGAACGTCCCCGAGAAAGCGATTTTGCTCGGCAACTGCGAGGCGCTGAAGTCTCTTGGCGTCAACATCGATTTCAATGACCTTGGTGATGAGGGATTTATAATCAAGACAGTCGGCGACCGAATTGTAATTGCAGGTGGCAAACTTCGCGGCACTATGTATGGCGTTCATAGCTTTCTTGAATCGCTCGGGTGCAGATTTCTTACCAACACCGTGAACAAAGTGCCGAAGAAATCCGACATAACCCTCGGCAATATCGATACAAAAGAAAAACCGGCTTTTGAATATCGTGAGGTGCTCATCAGAGAAGCGATGCAGCCCGATTACGCAGCGCGCAACCGCTGCAACAGCAATTCTGCCGGTCTCGATGCTAAGCGCGGCTTGGGTGTGTTCTATTATCCGTTCGTGCATTCGTTTTATCAACTCGTGCCGGGGGAGATTTATTGGGACACTCACCCGGAATATTACTCGATGGTCAAGGGCGAGCGTGTGAAGCAGCCTACGCAGCTTTGTATGTCGAACCCTGAAGTGGTCAAGATCGCAACTCAGACAGTCCTCGACTGGATGCGTGATCATCCTGAGGCTAAGATTTACTCAGTATCGCAAAATGACTGCCAGAACAGGTGTGAATGCCCTGCGTGCAAAGCTATCGAAGAGGAAGAAGGCAGTCCGTCAGGTCTGCTGCTTAGATTTGTGAATGCGATCGCCGCCGAGACCGCCAAGGTCTACCCCGACAAGTTGGTCGACACATTGGCATATATGTGGACTGAAAAACCGTGCAAGATCACCAAACCCCTGCCTAATGTTCGGGTAAGGCTCTGCCCGATATATTGCTGTGAGGCACATCCATACGAAACTTGTGACTTCAAGTCCAATGTGGACTATATGGACAACCTCAAGGCATGGTCGCAGATCACGAATAATTTGTACATCTGGCATTACAACACCGATTTCTCGCACTATCTGATGCCTTTCCCGGACTACCGACAGCTCATGGACACAGCCAAGCTCTACAAAAAATATGGCGTCAAAGGTATTTTCTGGGAGGGCAATTATAACGGCGGCATTTCTGAATTGGGCGAACTGCGCTCCTATCTGCTTGCCAAGATATCATGGAACCCTGATATAGACGGTGACGCAGTCATGAGAGAGTTTTGCGATGATTATTACGGCAAGTCCGGCAAATATATCTATGAGTACATCCAGACTCTTGAGGACAAGGTGACCAACGACAATATACACATGCGGATTTGGTCTGACCCCAATTCTCAATATGTATCGCCGGATATCATTGCCAAGCTCGACACGATAATGAATAGCGCTATTGCTGTTGCAGATTCTCCAGATATCTTATACAGAGTTAAGCAGGCGTGCCTGCCTCTCAAGTATGTAAAGCTTATGCAGCCGATCATGCGCAAAGAGATCAAAGGTAACAAAACCGAGTATGAGAAAAAAGTTGATGAGTTCATCGAAGAGTGCAGTTCTTTCGGTGTAACAAGGATCAACGAATGGAGACCGAATGATAAGTGGGTTGCTGATACCAAAGCTTTGATTAACAAACAATAGCAGTTGCATTTTCGTATCCCTCCAGGTATCATAATCACGCTTGGAGGGATACAAACTGAGAGCTAAGAGCATTAAATACTGCTCACATGGAGGGATGCATTGTTACCGGAACTGCTGATAATAGGTTTGATTATAGCTTGGCTTTCAGGCGGCAAACTGGACAGACTTGCCGATCTACGGATTCGATGCGGTTGGGTGCTGATTCTGGCTGTAGCGCTGAGCTTTACTTCATGGGCATTTCGATTCTCCCCCACACTCAAGGAAATGCACTGGCTCGCGGGAATAGTCCAGATGGCAGAGAAGTTCGCATTTTTAGGCTTTGTGTTGGCTAATTTGCGGATAGCTGGAGCAAGGCTGGTCATCGTGGGTATGGTAACCAACCTCCTGGCTCTGAGTGTCAACGGCGGACTGATGCCTGCTTCTGCACGCGCAGTCGCATTTGTCTTCGGCAAGAAAGCCGCAACCATGCCCATTCATAACTCCTTGATGGACGCAGGCACAAGGCTGGCCTTCTTGTGCGATATCATACCTATGCGATGGCCTTACGCGCTGCTGCCTGAAATCTGCAGCATAGGCGATATATTGATAACACTCGGGATCGTCGTGGCGATAATAGTAGGAATGCGCGCGCCATCTCCAAAAGAGACCAAGACGCCTGCCGAGGCATAGATTGAGTGTCAGATCTGTTCGAGACAATTGGCGCACGCTGTTACCTCTCGCGTGCATTCTGATATTGGCGGCTGCGCTGAGGCTGGTCGGTCTCAGATGGGGTCTGCCGAACGAACTGCACTCTTACTCATACCACCCCGACGAATTCCTGATCCTGGGTGCAGCGTTTTTTGTATATCTAAACCGTTCACTGGACACGAAGCTCTATAATTACCCCTCTCTCTATATATATCTATGCACTATTGCAATTGCGGTTACGATCGCATACGGACTGTCAAACAGCCCTGACGGAGTTTATCTATCAGCCCGTGCAATAACCGTTACCATGGCTGTCGGCGCTGTGGCTGCCACATACTGGGCAGGCCGTGAGTTTTTCGGCAAGGCGCAGGGCCTGCTGGCAGCGCTTATAATTTCTGTTGCGCCTCTGCATGTTCAGCACTCTCACTTTGCCACGGTAGATGTCCCCAGTACATTATTTATAGCGCTATCACTAGGATACGCCGCTCTGGTCTACAAGCGCGGCAACTGGCGTGATTATATATGGGCCGGTATTATGACCGGTCTTGCCGCAGGGACCAAGTATAACGCCGTAATAGTGGTTTTCTCTGTAATCACAGCCCATTTCCTTCGCGCAAAGTTAAACCGGTCATCAATTCTTTCGGGCAAGCTCTGGGCATCTTTGGGATGTGTTATTGCTACATTTCTAATTTCGACACCCGGCTGTATTTTGCATACAAACGAGTTCATTCATGGCCTGACCTATGAGATGAAGCACGTGAGCAGCGGACATGGGCTGGTTTTCGCCGGGACGGGCAATGGGTTTATATACACGTTTACCAATTCTCTCATCTCCGGCCTCGGGCCGCCATTGGCACTGGCTTTTCTGATTGCAATAATTGCGGCGATAGCAAAGCGCGATAAGCAGGCATTGATAGTACTTGCCTTCGCGGTCCCGTATTATGCACTTATCTCGCTCTCTCAAGTCAGGTTCGCTCGATACACTCTGCCTATGTACCCTGCGATTGCTATATTGTGCGGATGGCTGATGTGCCGATGGTGGGATGGTCTGAAGGGAAATCCACTGCTGAATGTCGGCCGATGGATATGTGGAGCATTCTGCGTTGGCGCTATATTTTATGCTCTACTCTTCAGTACGCTTCTCGATATACTATTTGTATTACCGACCCCGCAAGATTGTGCAGCGAGATGGATATTTAATCATGTGCCCAAACAATCGAGTATCGGCATGATTGACATGCCATGGTTTTATAGCCCGCCTCTAACTAAAGACTTCGGCTTCGGCACTCTGCCGCAGCGGGAAGCAGCAATCACCAAAACGCCGTATAATATCGTTGTATTCTCCGGCTATAACAAGCCGGGCGAATGGTATTCTCAGAGCGCACCTGATTGGGTAATTGTCTCAGAATATGAGACGCGCGACGCCTTACGCCTGCGCAACAATAAGAATCTCACCAAGGATCAAATGGCACAGGTCGAGAGCACACTTGCCGATCTTAAGATGATTAAGGACCACTATGCCATGCGTGCAGCTTATGGCGGAATGTGGGATGGTTTGGAACTTTATACAGAAAACCTCCCGCACGACATGCGCTATGTGAGCCCCGAGATCACGATATACGAGCGTAAGAAATGATTGATTTTCACATTCAAAGGTTTCTGGACTATATCGCAGTAGAACGGGGTTTGTCAGCCAATACGGTGGCATCATATGGGCGTGATCTGTCTCAGTTCGCATCATTCCTTCAAAAGCGGAATATAACAGAGCCCGGCAAAATAGATAACAACTGCATGGTAGCTTTTCTCGACCTGCTGAGTAAAGAAAAATACGCCTCTACCAGCACTGCACGCAAAGTGTCGTCTATCCGGGGCTTTATTAAGTATCTTTGTGCAGAACGCATTATAGAGAAGAGTCCGCTCCGTGCGTTCGATACACACAGGCCTCCTCGCCGTCTTCCAAAATTTCTAGACGTGGATGAACTGACCCGCCTGCTTGATTCGCCCGATATACATGATGATCTGGGTCTGCGCGATAAAGCGATGTTCGAGACTCTATACGCCAGCGGCCTGCGCGTATCCGAGCTTATTTCTCTTAAAGCAGAGGATGTAAACCCGCGGATGGGTTTTCTCAAGTGTCTGGGAAAGGGCAACAAGGAACGTGTCGTCCCGATAGGCGAGATTGCGGGCGAGTATATCGGCGCTTATGTCGACCGCGTGCGCGGCAGGCTTGCCGGCATAAATCGATCAGAATATCTATTTCTGTCTATTCAGGGCAGACCTATGTCGCGCGTTATGTTCTGGAAGATCATCAAGAAATATGCCGCGAAGGCGGGTATTACCAAGTCTATAACGCCTCACATGCTCAGGCATTCATTCGCTACTCATCTGATCGAACGTGGAGCTGATCTACGCAGTGTCCAGGAGATGCTCGGCCATGCCAGTATTGCGACTACACAGGTCTACACTCATGTAACTCGCGATCACCTGCGTGAGGTGTATAAAGAGACACACCCGCGAGCGTGAAAATACAATATTTTGAGTTGGAAGTGAAATGGCTGACTCTGATCTTCAGTGAGGTTAATTAATGACAATCAATCGCTGCATTATAATAGTCCTCGATTCTGTCGGCATAGGCGCACTGCCTGACGCCGCGGAGTATGGCGATGCGGGGTGCAATACTCTGGGACATATTGCCGATTCCGTGGGTGGGCTAAAGCTCCCGAACCTGGCCAGGCTCGGTCTTGGAAACATTGCGCCTATAATGGGTGTCGAGCCTGCAAAAGAGCCAGCCGGATGCTTTGGTAAGATGGCCGAAGTGTCACAAGGCAAGGACACAACCACCGGCCACTGGGAGATGATGGGAATTGTGACCGAGCGCGCTTTTCCGGTTTACCCACACGGTTTTCCTGATGATGTAGTTAATGAGTTCATCTCCAAAACAGGGCGTGGAATACTCGGAAACAAGGCGGCGTCCGGCACTGAGATAATCAAAGAACTCGGCGAAGAGCACATGCGCACAGGTTGGCCGATTGTATATACCTCGGCAGACAGCGTCTTTCAAATCGCCTGCCATGAAGATGTGGTTCCTGTTAATCAACTCTACGAATGGTGCCGGATAGCGCGAGATATGCTTATAGCGCCACATAATGTCCAACGAGTAATAGCCAGGCCGTTTACGGGTGAACCGGGGTCATTCACACGTACCGAGCGCCGTAAAGATTTCTCTCTGGAACCGCCCAGCTTGACATTGCTCGATCTGATCACAAAAGCTGGAGGCAGCGTCATTGCTATCGGCAAGATCAATGACATATATGCAGGCAGAGGGATCAGCACGACTATCCACACAGGCAATAACCACGAGGGTATCGGCGCGATAATTGCCGCAATTGCCGGAGGCGAAGGCTCGCTTGTATTTACAAACCTGGTGGACTTCGATATGGTCTACGGTCACCGCAACAATCCAAAAGGCTATGCAGGTGCCCTGGTCGAATTCGATGCAGCGCTGCCTTCGATCATGGGCGCAATGGCCGACGATGATTTGCTGTTCATAACAGCCGACCATGGCTGCGACCCAACGACTCCAAGCACTGACCACACACGCGAATACGTACCTCTGCTGGTCTACGGAAAGCAAATCGCATGTGGAGTCGATCTGGGGATCAGGTCATGTTTTTGCGATTTGTCTGCAACGATAGCCGATGTTCTCTCCATTGAATACGATCTGCCAGGCACTTCGTTCTATAATTGTTTGTGATCGATAGAGAGTCAATCATCGATGAGAAGGTCCACGCACACCTCTTCTTCCTCAACGACATGCGTGTTCCACCACTGCGCTATAACACTGTCTACCGTGAGCACCAGCAGGTAATACACAATCCCCGGCAATATAGCCATTCCGAATGAGGCGCTGTTTCCCGCAAAGATGTGTTCGCACAGCAGCACGTTAAATACGAATGATTTTTGTGCGCTGCAGAAGGTCAGTGCGCGCTTTTCCGGCTCGTCAATTCCGATCAATATTCCACCGAACCTGCCTATCAGCAAAAGAACGGCATGCAGCGCGACACACCCAATTACTGCTGCCGTGAGCACTGATGGAGAGATCACGGATCGAGGCAGGGCGGAAATGCCTGTTACTATAAAGAGCAGGATAGTGCACTGTGATGCGACTGTAATGAGTTTGGCGTGCCTTTCTGCCCAGACTTCCCAGCGTTTGCGAGCCAGTTGACCGGCTATTGTTGGCAGAAGCACTGTCAGCATCATACTCCCGATCATCGATGTCGGGTTCAAGTGAGAACTACTTGCGCCCAGTGTGAGCCTCACAATAATCGGGGTGATAAAGATCGCCAACATATTTGACGACACCGTTAGGTTAAGAGCCACAGCCGCATTCCCCCTAGCCACACGGGTGAGCACTACCGCGGACACAAACAGCGTCGGCACCAGCGATACTATCTGGAATCCATGAGCGAGCAGGCTGTCGCCGCCGGGAATAACGAGCCGCACAGCATATACCAGCGCTGGAGAAATGCAGAATGTAATGAGCAGGGCAGTAAGAAGTATCCGCCACTGTCTCATGCTCTCCAGCAGTGAATCACTGGAGAGCGCAAAACCGTTCAGAAAGAATGCAAGCACAATGAGATATGTGCTGAGGTTTATCGACTTCATCCACAAGCCGACAGAAGGCCAGTGCCAGCCCACCAGGAACATAATGACAATGCCTGCATAATACCAGTATTTCTCCAGTGCGCTCGGCACTTTTGTTTTGCGAAATACCGCATGCACAAAAACTTCTGCAGACAACGTCAATTACTCCATTTCAGATTAAACAACAAACTCAAGAATCTTATCTAGTGAATCTATCACCGGGCCGCGCCACTCTGTAGCATCAATTCGATTGACGCCATAGTCTCTGTCATACTCCATCTGAATCAGCACCGGGTGCATGCCGACCTCCAGCGCTCCTGTCAGCTCGCGGCAACTGCCGTCACCCACATATAGACAATTCTCAGGCTTCACATCAAGCCGCTCACAAGAAAGATGATATATACGCGGGTCCGGCTTGGTTATCCCCTCTCGGCATGAGAACACGCAATCATCCATCAGCGGCGCGAACGGGGTCTCTTCCCATATCAGAGGAACCTCGCCTCCACAGACCGTAATCAAGCCGACTTTATGGCCCGAATCGCGTAAAGACTTAATCGTTTCGATTGCACCCGATCTTGGCTGAACCTCTCGACGAGTATAGTCCAGCCTGGCATCAATAATCTTGTCGATCTGTTCGCGGCTCGGCTCGATGTCAAGCAGAGCGCATGCCCGCTTGACATCACCCTCGATTCCGCCATGTTTACCCAAGTCTCTACTTGGCATGATCTCCCGCCATGCGCGCTTATACGGCTCATATTCAACCGACAAAATCTCGGCTATTTCCTCATGCGTACGCTGCCACTCACTGGCCGGCAGGTAATCTACAAGAGTCCCGAACAAATCGAAAATCACGGCATCGTATTTCACTACTGCCTCCCGCGTTCTATGATTGAATCCCTCTCGGGACCGACGGACACCATTGATATAGGCACACCGGCCAGCCTTTCCAGTTCCTCAACGTATTCCTGTGCTGCTTTCGGCAGTTCGGACATCTTTCGGGCGGATGTGGTCTTTTCAGACCAGCCCGGCATCTCTTTATATACGGGCTTCACACGAGCCATGGCATCGGTTGTCGGGAATGAGTCGAGAGTCTTGTCGCCGTCCTTGTAGTCTACGCATATAGGCAGTGTAGGCTCACCGTCGAGCACGTCGATCTTAGTAAGCGCTAACTCGGTAAATCCGGCTACCCTGCATGCCCACTTTACCGCGACCGCATCGAACCAGCCGCACCGTCTGGGTCTGCCTGTCGTCGCGCCGAACTCACCGCCTTTCTCGCGAAGATCATCGCCCTTTGAGTCGAAAAGCTCTGTCGGGAAGGGTCCCGCGCCGACCGCAGTCGTGTAGGCTTTCACCACGCCAATCACCCTTTCGACACTTCTGGACGGAACACCAGCCCCCGCGACCATACCTGCCGGTGTAGGGCAGGAAGACGTCACGAAGGGATATGCGCCCCAGTCGAGATCGCGCATAACCCCAAGCTGACCCTCGAGCAAAACCTGCTTGCCCGCATCCAGAGCGTCACAGATCGGGTTTATGGTATCGCCTATCATCGGCCTTAAAAAGTCCGCAGCTTCCTCTACCTGCGCCAGCACTTCTTCTATAGTAATCGACGGATGATCATACGTTGCCAGAAGTCTGTTTTGCCATGCGAGCGTGTCCGCCAGCTTTGCTCTAAAGACATTCATATCCAGCAGGTCACCGGCGCGCAGCCCACGGCGAGAGGCCTTATCGGAATATGCCTGCGCGATCCCCTGCCCTGTCGTGCCTATCTTCGAACCACCCTTGCGGTGCTGCTCGTCAAGGCCGTCCATCAGCTTGTGATACGGCATTATCAGATGCGCACGATCGGATATAAGGACCCGATTAATATCAGCGCCAGCCTTGGCGACTGTTTTAAGCTCCTCGACCATACCCGATGGATTTATTACAGTGCCTGCGCCTACTATACAAATAGCCTTTGGGTTAAATATTCCCGAGGGGACTCCATGCAGTGCGAACTTGCCGAACTCGTTGACGATGGTATGCCCGGCATTCGGACCGCCCTGACAGCGAATTACGATATCCGCCTGCGAAGCCATCAAGTCGACTATTCGACCCTTGCCCTCGTCTCCCCATTGAACTCCAGCTACTACTGTGACCGGCATATTGCTGCTCCTTAGTTCGGGTGTGTACCATTCGTATTCGGGCGAGTAATTAGCAGTACTACGTCTAGTTTGGGCGAAGCATTTGCGGCATAATATGATGACTCAACCAAATTTGATGGGCAATTGCTTCGCCCCTACAGCTATTAATTTGTGCACCCAATTGATTTTGTACACCCGGTTGGTTCAAACGAAGGTATTCTACCTCCGATTATGGTATAATTCAAATTGATTGTTGTTATGATTCTCATAAGGCAGGCTAATACAATGGAACTTTTTCAACTACGCAGTTTTCTGAAAGTGGCTCAAGAAGGCAGCATCACTCGCGCCGCTGAGGGGCTTTTTCTCACCCAGCCCGCCGTCACGCAGCACATACAGTCGCTCGAAAAGGAGCTTGGAGCATCTCTGTTAGACCGCACAGGCCGTGGTGTCCAGCTCACAGAAGCAGGACATGCTCTGGCGGATTATGCAAGAAAGTCTCTGTCGATCCTTGATGAGTGCAAGCAAGTCATAGCCGATCTAGGCTCATGCAAAGCAGGAACGCTGATAATCGGCGCGGGAGTTACTACAAGCATCTTTCGCCTGCCGAGGTGGCTGGGCATATTCAGAAAGAACTACCCCAATGTGGAGATGATTGTGCGCACTGGTCGCAGTAAGGAAGTCGCGGCTATGGCTCTCAACAGGGAGATTGATCTTGGATTTGTAACATCATCCGTCGAGCATGCAGATTTGCGGATTACAGGCCTTTATGACGAGAGTATTCAGCTTGTAGTATCCCCTAACTGGACAGAGAAAAGAGACTCCATTACGGCGCATGATCTATGCGAGGCTCCACTTATACTATTTCAAAAGAACAGCGGCTTTAGAGACTACCTGGACAGAGTCTTTGCCGATGGCGGCATAACTCCAAAGATAAAGATGGAATCGGACAGCCTGGAAGCAATAAAGAGTTTCGTAGAGTCCGGACTTGGCGTATCATTCCTGCCAACGAGTGCAGTCGAGGAAGAGATTGCATCAGGTGCGCTGATAGCTGTTGAGACAAGCTGCCTGCCAAAACTGATACGTAAAACATCGGCCATATATCGCGTCGACCGCTATCTGAGCGCATCCGCGCGGGCATTTCTTGATATTTGTGCCGGCCGGAAGCCGAAAAAGCTGATCTGATTCCTCCAAGATGCCACCATTTGACACAGTATCGGCCCCGATGCTACACTTTGCACTGTTGCTATAAGCTCGAGGAGGATGAAAGTGTACGTTGGACGAATAGTGGCGGTCGGCAAAACAGATACGCCGTTTGTGGCATACAGGGTATCTTCCAGGTCATTTCCGAACAGAGTGGCGAGGATCACAGGCATCGGAACTGCGATCCAGCCTCTGGACCCTGAGGATATGAAAAAGAACCCATATATCGCATACAACTGCATTCGAGTGTCGAAAAACGGTGTGGTTGTATCGAACGGTTCTCACACGGACCCGATTTTCGAAAAGATCGAAGCAGGAATTGTGCCCGATGTGGCACTGCAGACCGTGCTCACTGAGATGGGGTTTGAAAAAGACGAGTATAATACCCCTCGCATCGCGGGTGTAGTGACTGACGCAGTCGGATACATAGGAACCGTGCGGGCCGATGGAGTAGAAGTGTCCAGTTTTGATCTGGAGGACAACTCATGCCATGTCATCTGCACATATGAGATGGACAGAGTTGAGAGCAGGAGCTATCCGTTCGTCGCCGATAACGCATGTGACGCCGCGAAATATGTCATAGATGGCGGAGTCTTCAAGGATTTGGAGAAGCCGATCTGCGCTGCGGCGTGGATGGGTGAGCTGGCGATTTGTAACCCGCATGAGTAATCTGTCCATTGCAAATCATGGCCTTACTGAAAATAGAGAATGCGCTGTTTTTTATACTCAGTGAGGGTTTTGAGAACCAAATGCTCAAAGTTCAGAGAGTTAAGCATAAGGTCTGAGATAATTTCGTCGAGTTCTTCTTGAGATCGAGCGTGGACCATGGTATAGAGGGAATACGGCCAATCAGGATATGTAGGGCGCTGATAGCAGTGGCTAACACTCGAATGTTGAGAGATTTTTTCACCGACCTCACTTATCATATCGGTCGAAACACGCCAGCATATCATTGCATTGAATGTGTAGCCGGCTCTTCCATGGCGAAGCACTGCCGAATATCTACGCATAACTCCATTTTGAAGAAACACCAGTGCCATATTTAGAAGCTTGTCTTCCGAGAGGCCGTATTCGTTTGCAAGATCAGAAAAAGGTCTCGCAACAAGCGGCAGGTCAGCCTGGAGCGCCCGGACGGCTGCTTTGACCTCTGCGTTTTCTATGTTTAGTGGGAGAGCGCCCTCACCCCGGCCCTCTCCCCCAGGAGAGGGAGTAACTTGTCTGGCTGCTGTCAGCTTTTCTGCATCCATTGTCTGCTCTCCACCTTCAACTCTTCCCTCTCCACTTATTTTCAAAAAGACACCTATCTTGAAGACTCTCACAGTGGGAAGCAGCATATGGCTCAGCACACCGTCAATCACGGCAAGCCTAGCAACTTCAGACTGGAGATTGTATTCGGGAGCGAGTGTAAGTGTAAACCAGAGGTTGTAATCAGCGTCGCGAGAATAGCAGTGGCTGACACCATCGTGCTCGGATACTTCTGATGCCACACGGTCAAGTAATTCAGACAACACCCTGAATGCGACAAGTGCACTATGATAACCCAGCGAGGCAGAGTCAAATATCGCGCTTATCTGCCTGATAATGCCATCAGACTTCAGTCGGGCTATCCGCGCGAGCACATCATCAGAATCGATCGAGAGCCTCCTGCCGATTACATCGAACGGCATCGGATCAAGCGGGAACTCGCTCTGAATCAAGTCCAGTATGCGTGCGTCGATATCGTCTATTTGTGCCTTCATCAGTTACATCATAACATATCAGCCTTGAGATTGCGCGCTCTACCTGATCAACACCGACTAAAAAAATATCCCCAAAAACCGCAATAGCGTGTTATAATAAGATAACGCTTCTGTACCCGGGGCTTATACCGGGCCTGGGAGCTGGGCTCATAGATATGGCAATAGGGAAGTTTAGTCCTTGGGTTCCCATTTCGAAAAGTCCTTTCGTTCCACAGAAGTCATCAAAACATACCCAGGGGGTAAACAAGTGTCCCAAGACAAAGAAATCAAGTGCAAGGATTGCGGTCAGAACTTCATCTTCACCGCAGGTGAACAGGAGTTCTTCCAGTCCCGAGGTTTCAGCGAACCGATTCGCTGCAAGTCCTGCAGGGAAATCCGCAAGTCCCAGAAGAATGATGGTGGCTACGGTGGCGGCGGTGGCCGCTGGTAGTTGCTCTCATACTTGATGTATGAAGCGAAGAGGTCGTCTCAAAACAATGTCTTGAGACGACCTTTTTTACATTTAGCCTTTCTGGTAAAACCATCTGTAGTCAATTGAGGTCAGTTTTAGGTTAGCGGCGTCACCGTTCCAATACGTGAGCAGAATCTTATCATTAACCGGTGTAATGCTTATATATGCAAAGCCCCAAAAAGTGACTTCACCGTCATCGACTACCCTAAAATTCTCCCATGTGGCGCCATCATCTTTGGAAATAGCCGATGTCAGCGGTCGCCGATCCATAGTCTTACTGTTGTTCCAGATAAGCAGCAGATCGCCTGTCTGAGGAAGCCTTACGATAGATGCTGGAGAAAGCGAAGCTTCAAGCTCCTTGACCTGCTCGAAACGGCTCCATGTTTCACCCCGGTCAGTAGAATAGGACCGCCCGAGACAGCCCAGATTGTTGCGTATGATCATCATCATACGGCCGTCCTTCAGCTCGATCACACATGGCTCCTGAGCGCCATGCCTGTTTGCCGGATCGATCACGCGTATATCTATATCGTTGCTCTTGGCCCACGTATCACCATTATCGTCCGAATATATCGTGAAGGAAATCATCGGATCGCCCTTGACATACGCACCGTCAAATGCAGCTCCAACAATCCGACCGCTCTTGAGCTGGATTAACCGGTTGTTGTTCATACCAGTATAGCCGGAATATTCCGGTGGAATCTCATACTTAATGCGCTGACTCCAGGTTTTGCACTCATCAGCGGACTTGCGGAAGAAGATCGAGCAGTCATCCGTTGAGTTCTTCACCAGGTAAGCCATCAATATCTCACCGCTTTGAAGCCTTAGAAGGGAGACTGAGAATGTCGTGACTTTGCCCTCATTGGACACGAGTACGCGGTCATTGCCCCATGTCTTGCCACCATCGGTCGATGTTTTGCACCAGACTTCTGCTGAGTCGAAGTCGTCCTGGCCGCCATTCCACCTACCATATGCAAGTAAAAGGCTGCCGTCCTCAAGCTGGATTATATCAGCTTCACCGTTTCTTGTATGCTCCGGTGAGTATGGAGCTACAATTTGCGATTCAGGATCAGGAATTATCTCGGACATTTGAAATTAGCTCCTATCATATGCAGCCATCTGGCTGATAAAACCATCTATAATCGATTCTAGCCATCTTCAAGCTTGAAGCATCGCCATTCCAGTAAGTGAGGATAACCATATCATCGAGCGGGGTTATACTGGTATACGCAAATCCCCATGATGTTACTTCATGGTCATCGACAACTTTAATATTCTCCCAGGTTTCGCCATCGTCCTTTGAGATTGCTGAGTTTAATGGGCGGCGAGCGGTTTGATTGTTATTCCATACGATGAGCAGATCGCCGGTCTGGGGTAGTCTCTTGATACTGGCAGGAGCAAGAGGCGCTTTTAGCTGCTTTATGAGTTCCGGTTTGCTCCATGTCTCGCCCTGATCTGTTGAATATGCCTTTGCTACATAGCCGAGACTGTTACGTATCCACATCATGATCCTGCCGTCTTTAAGCTCTATAACACCCGGTTCCTGTGCACCATCCTTGTTTGTGGACTCAAGATCTAGAATATTGACATAGTTCTTGCTTGCGCGCCATGTATCGCCGTTATCATCCGATATAAGCGAAAACGCGATGAATGGACGACCATTCACCCATCCATCAAAGCCTGCGCCAAGTATTCGCCCACTCTTTAGCTGGATTAGGCGGCCGTTGTTCATGCCTGTGTAGTTGGAGTAGCCTTCAGGCGTCTCAAACTTGATGCGAGGAGTCCAAGTTTTACACTCATCACTGGACTTCCGCAGGAAAATCGAGCAGTCCTCCATTGAGTCTTTGCTCAGAGATGACATTAGTATCTCACCATTTGCCAGCCGTAGAAGACCAGTCGAAAATGTCGTTACTTTACCTTCATTCGGGACAATTACGCGGTCGTTGCCCCATTTCCTGCCGCCATCTGTCGATGTCTTACTCCAGACCTCCGCGAAGTCGAAGTCATCTCCACCGCCACTCCACTTGCCATATGCAAGCAAGAGGCTGCCGTCTTTGAGAGCAATGATATCCCCTTCTCCGTTTCTCGGATGCTCGGGCGAATATGGAGCCACGATCTGGTATTCTGGCTCCGGGATTGTCTGGGACATTTGAGGTTAACTCCTTATTATACAAATACGCGCATAGAGTAACGCTGTATACTTCGTTCGGTAAACAGACTTCTAAGTCCTTCCAGCCACAAAAAAACTGGTGGGGACAATTTGTCCCCACCAGTTTTGCGGTTGCCCGCATTTGTTGTTTTGCGTCTAACTTACAGTCCAGGGTTAAGCGAATAGCCCAGGCCAGTGGCTGCGTACGGGTTGTAACCGCCGTAACCAGTGCCTCCATAAGTTTCCACATCAGTGAACTGGCTGTTAATACCAAAGCCAGTTTGACCATTGACAACCTTGAACAGTATGCTGTTCAGTCCCTGATGAAGAGTGATGGCTGTAGGTCCATCCTGACCGATTGTAACGCCACGGCCCGTAGGATAAGCAGTTTCATCCTTCGTATACTGCAGGGATCCATTGACATATACCTTCAGCCAGTCATCAGAGCCAGTCGTTATCGCCACAGTAGGCGCCTCTGTCTCAGACCACAGATACAAGTGTGCATATGCTGCTGAAACGCTAGTGACGACTCCAAATACTTTGTTGAAGTCCAGTATGCCAGCAGCGCTGCTCGCAGAAGAAGCAAACCAAGTCTTACCTGCAGTCACAAGACCCGCAGCGGGCATAACTGATGTGCCGATGGTAGTCTCACCGATGAAGTCCACACCAAGCAGGTCGTAAGCATTGGTCGGAGCAGGATCAGTGGTGAACGGACCAAGCACCAGGTACTCAACCGGATACTTGGAGTTGCCGGTAAACGGCAGTGCCTGTATATTATCTGAGCCATAAGCCCAGTCGGCACGCTCATTTCTCATATAGAGAACCGGACCGTCGGCGTCCTTGCCCACAACACCACGAACTCTGATGTAGTTGTCATTCACAGGCAGGCTGATCGCACCGGTGCTGTCACACAGCACCTTGATCGGAGCAGCGGAACCATCACTGATCTTGAAGCTGCCGGTTGCAGAGTCGGAGACCTTGCCCCATGTCTTGATAAACAGACCCTGGGAAACACTGTCCGCTACGGCCTTGTTATTCATGCTAAGCTCGGCAAGTGCCGGATTTGCAGGACATGCCGTTGAATCCAGGCGTGTAACAGCAGTCGCCTGAATGTATCTCTCAGTGGTAACAGGATCTGTGGCAACTCTTCCAACCACTGCGACTTTGTCACCAAACTGGATCGTCGTCGGTAGACCGGTGAATTTAACCTTGATACCGGCAGTGCGATCCGCGGTCTCGACAAAGAGTGTGTCTGTGGGTACACCGCCACCCGCGACAGCAGTCACGCGCAGGTTGCTTACCGCAACTCCATCACCATCGTCCGCAGCCTTAACAGATGCAATCGTATTAGGAGTCGGTTCGCCGGCCTTGGTGCTGTCTCTGAGTTCGACATCCCAGATTGAAGCATAAGTGGCAGTTGAACCGTAAACCGTTGCGCCACCCTTGTAGCTGTCACCGTAGAAGTTCTTGACTGATGTAAAGTTCACTTTCCAATACCGCGCAGCGATTGGCGTCGAGAACTTTATAACATCAGCGCTTTTTACAGGACCACCACAGTAACCATTAGTAATAGCATCATTCGGAATAAATGCCAGCGGGAAACCACCATTACCGGTTGTGGTTTGATAAGCTACTGGTGTAGCCCAGGTAGTACCATCAGTACTGTATTCCAGCGTATAGGCCTTGCCGTAGTTATACCACCAGTAAATTACGGCCTCAGCTATTGTCTTCTCTGAACCAAGATCAATAGTCAATGCAGAAGAAGCTGCCGTAGAAGCATAGCGGCTTGTAAGATCACCATCGCATGCCAAAGCAGCCGGATATGAAGCATTCACACTGGTTGCTGATGCGGATGCACCAAGCGCCCAGTTGTACTTCGCAGGGCTGAGAGTGAAGTCTACAGCCGTAACGCTGGTAGTGGTAGTCGTGAACGCTGCAGTCTGATTCGCACTGCTCTCATAACCCTGAGCAGCCGCTGCGACATTGTATGTTCCGGCGGCATTCGGTGTTATCTGATAGGTGCCGTCTGAGTTTGTCTTTGTCCACAAACGATTGGCATTATCGGCGAGCGGGTACACCGATGTTGAGGCTACCGCAGCTACCCATGCATTTGCAATCGGGTTGCCTTCGGCATCCTTGACGGTGCCGCTGATGCCTACAGGACTGCCGGCATTATAGCCAGGCTCAAACGCATACAAGTTGTTCTTCCAACCAGTGTAGATCGTTCCATCATCAGCAACTACAATATTGGCCGGTGTAAAGCCATGTCCCCACACACCGCACCAGCGAGTTGAAAATGCCTGCCAAGTCCAGAGGATCTTGGCATAAGTGCCCATATCCTGGACGCAGTATACTCTACCATTACCGGTTGCCACATACATAGTGGTAGGCGTAGTGCTTATAACTGCAACACGTGTGGTATCTGATGTCTCATCGTCAGGCAGAGGTAGAGACCACTTGACTTCACCTGTTGAACCGTTATCCTTAATGGCGACGAGCACACCGGGATTCGCAGTTGGCATAACATCAGGCGTAGCCGCCAGGTTCTGATTCGCGGTTCTGAAGTATCCGCCGCAGACATATATCATGTTGTTGGGACCCAGAGTCGGCGAGAACGCATGGCGTGCGCCGGTGCTCAGGGACCATTTCTTAACGCCTGTATCGGCTTCGAACGCAAAGAAAGTGTCGCAATATGAGCCGACTGTAATGCCGCCTGTGCCAGTAGAAAGAGGACGAGTATCGCGACCCGCCACATACAGAGTGTTACCGTCACTTGAAAGAACAGGCTGAGAAGTGGTAAATCCCATATTCGCGCTCCAAAGCAGAGAGGCCGAAGTGCCGTCGTCCTGGAGAGCTAGTATATTCGGGACTGCCGGATAGCCGGCATACGCACCTGTGGCATCATTATGAGTGATTCCGCTGGCGGTATAAATGATGTTCTTCCCATTCAACTGCTTTATTGCAGCGGAACCATAGGTGTCGCCCTGTCCATACTGGTTCCAAGCCCACTTTCGAGCGCCAGTCTTGTCAAGGGCAAATACTGAACCGACTGGGTCAAAGTAAGAATCTCGGAAGTTGCCGGTATAGATTGAGCCGTCAGGCCCAATTGATGTGGTAACATTGGTAGTCATACCGGTTCTTGCAGTGTTAGTATGTGACACATACCAAGAATCATTTAAGAGCCCGGACGACCAGGAAGCTGCTCCGGTACTCGGGTTTATGGCATATACTTTTCTGTCATCCCATGAGCCGGATTTCCACTGCTGCGGTCCCGCAATGGCATACTGGTTTACGCCATCGTCAAACAAGGACAAACCATAATACATATAATAGTTGTTATGGCTTGTGATAGAAGCTCCATAGGGTGATGCCCATGGATAAGTGCCTGTAGGACTTATCTTTATTACCGAGAACTCATCATCGCCCTGGACATAGAGATTGCCCTGCGGGTCGATCTGAATCCCATCAAATGTAAAGTCCAACCAGTAATAAGGTGAGGCATTGTAGCCTGTTACCGCCTTCGGCGCCCATGACTTGAGCACAGGCTTTGCGATAACTGTTGCCGGGCTGAGCCCGCTGTTGTGGTAATCGCGTCCAGGTCTCGGCCAGTTGCCCGATGCGAGCTGCGCCATTGAAGGCAGCGACAGCGCAAGGATGCTGACTACGACCAACAACACGATCAATCTTGATTTCTGCATTGTTAATTCTCTCCTCTCTGAATCCAAATACATATAGTGTAAGTGTGAGTGTAAGTGTGAGTACCAAAACAATTGTCACGCCGCTTTAGCCCCAATACATCTAGACTCCGCTGCGTGTTCATCTGCATCGGTTCACCCCCTGTGTTTGATTGGCACTGAGCTTTCTCCGAAACCCTATGCACCATTTTCAAGAAACACCACCCCGCCCTGGGCGAGGCGGCGCTCCTCGAACTTTTTCCGGCCACTAACAATGAGCTAGTGCATAATATATATCATCCGCTAGCTCAACCACTATATTGAAACATACCACACTATTACTGCTGCGTCAAGGGTATTTTTAATAATGCATGAGTGTTGGCATATATGCAATGACATACGCGGCCAGATGTGCAGTTTTTTACTCGGGAGACCTCAAGCGCCGTAGTCTATTCCATTTTCGGCTTTCTGCCCGGCTGTCATTAGGTTTATAATCGAAGAAGGAAAGAGGAGTTTTTTTGTGATACAAAAACAAAAATGCCCCTCGACAATAAACAATCGAGGGGTGCCTAACTATGAAATGCATAAGAATACTAGGTGCCCGGAACGTAGAGACAACTGTCCATACTGTTTTGATTCGCCAGCTTCTTCTGTCCACGCATGTAAGCCTGGGATTTATACGCTACATGACCATCAGCATATGCATTGTTTCCACCTGCAAGGTGAATGATGCTGAAATCTTGGTACTCATTTCCCCACATAAAGTAAGAATCATCAGGTTTTAATTCTTCAATCAAAACAACAACACGAGAAGAACGGCCTGCTGTTATAGTCTCCAGAATGCAATGCTTTCTATAGTATCTAAGACTTGCGATTTTCCAATTCATGGCATATGGGCATTTATTCCGATAAGCGGAATTCGATGGACACTCAAATACTTTGGTATTTCTAATATAGCGCAATATTGTCGCATCCTGCAAGTTCCAAGTTCCACCAGCGGCATTATGGCACCCTGACCAGTCACATGCTTCAGGTGTCCCTATAATATAGGTACACAGCGGCATCCCTCCGTTAAAATCATCACAATATGAGCGGATACCCATCATCAACTGCTTCAAATTGCTGGCACAAGTGGACTGCTGCGCTTTCTTTTTTGCATTCGTCATAACTGGAAACAGGATCGCTGCCAATATCGCTATAATGGCAATTACAACAAGCAGCTCAATTAACGTAAACCCTCTTTTTTTCATAATAAACAACCCCTTCTTGGTTAGTTGCCCCTCCCCGCTACTTGGTTGCCTGCCAGCACCATTAGCCAATATTTGTCTGATGTTTTCTATGATGTATTTCTTGCCACATCACAACTAACAGTAATATTATGGGTTGGAAATGGTAGTTTGTCAAGGGGTATATTTTTTGCAATTTATCCACAGCTTCAGGTTCGAAGCAGATTCATCAAACTCGTTCGGGCGGTTGGTTCCTAATAGTCAGAAATGAAAAATCCCTCCAGCTATATTAGCCAGAGGGATTTGCAGACATTTATCACGACACCATATTTAATGGAACTTTAAGTGGTTGGAAGTCCAATTACCGCTTTTGTATTCGTTCACCAACTGAGCTTTTGTCTTGTACTTGACATGGCCGTCACTATAGGCAAGATTCGCTCCCTTGAAATGAATTACGGTGGGCTGGTCGGCAGGATCATTATATGCGCAATTGCCATCGTTATTATTTTCCTCATCAAGCAGCATCATTATCTGGCTTGTACGCCCGGCTGTATCTACTGCTAAAATTTGGCCATTAAGATCCTGATTCAGCCCATAGGAGGTTTGCCTATGATTCTTGGGATATGTAGTAGGACAATGAAATGTATCTATATTGTTTACATACTTGTAGAGGCTGGCATTTTCTATATGCCAGTCATAACCTGCTCCACTTGGCCCTACTCCGCACCAAGTATACGAACCGTTATGCGGTATAGTGGCAGGCATACGCCCATTGTTTGAATCACAATACATAAACAAACCTGTTGACAACTGCTTTAGGTTATTCAAACACCTTGTGGCATTTGCATGCTCCTTTGCAGTCGTATAGACGGGGAACAATATTGCCGCCAAAATTGCTATGATCGCGATTACGACCAACAGTTCAATTAAAGTAAACCCTCTCCTCATTGTAAACATCCTCCCAGGCAAATATTCGCCCGCCCGCAGTGCGACTTCAAAAACATTAGAACATATCTGCCTGCCAAGCTTATGGTGTCCCTCAGTGTTTTTATTATCACCGTAACGCACTTACATGCACATTATGGGTTAATATTGGCAACTTGTCAAGGGTTAAAAAGTTCTTTTTGCACAAAAAGACGGACCCATGCCAAGGAGAATGCAGACAAAGAAAAGCAAAAAGAGCCCTCCGACATTAGCCGGAAGGCTCAATTACATACATTTTTTGGTTTAGCAGCTAATCTTTTACTTGCAGCAGCTTCACATCAAGAGGCTGAAGATTTATTATGCCGCGCACAACCTTTCCTGTCAAAACATCTACTGCGCTGACATTCTTGCCTTTATCAGACAATCTGAAGCTTATTGGTTCGTTCAGATAATTGCAGAGATTGACCAGCGTCCCATCGGCTGTATCTGCCTCTTTCCATTCCACTCCCCACACAGGGTTCGATTTGCCGTCAAGGAGCATGATCTTTGGAGCGATTCCCCACCCCGACAACTTAGCCAGAAACAGCTTATGAAGATCTTGCTCACTTGTAACACTTGGAGTATATGCAATTCTCTCAGCATTGAGACTCTCTGATCTCTTCTTGTCATACTCGTTATATGCGAGCAAGTCATCGCCGCCGAGAGCAACTATCCGGCCTTTGTATGCCTGCAGAGTCTTAAACGCTGCGTCAGAGAGATGCTTGGCATAGGGAACCATAACGACAGGCGCATTCGGCACAACTCCGGCCTCCAACTGGCGCTCGGTGACAAACCCCATCTTCACACCGCAAAAGCCAAGAGCCATATATGCTTTCTTGGAACAGGTATCATATGGCTCTCCGTCGTAGACCATTGCGGACGTATCGTGCAGGATCAGCACCTGCGCGGGAGCCTGTTGAAGCGCTGTGATCTCATCGGCGGCCCGGTTCATATCATAGTTTGCAATGCCTACCGCCTCCGCGCATTCCGGCCTGTGCATAATGCTGGCCGCAAAGTCATGATTCCTGTCATATGTGCGTTCCCATACCCAGATCGTGGTCGCGCTCTGGCCATGGATCGCCTGCTGCCACAGAGCCGCTCGAACCACCTGCCCCGGAATATATCTGGTGTCTCTGTCGCCGATTATGTGGTTCTCAGAGTCAAAGACCGGAGCGTCTTTCACTGACCGCTGGAGATCTTCACCCCTGGCGTTAGTCATCCAGCTCTGAGCAAACTCGCCACCGCCGAAACTGGGCCAGTTCACGGAGTCGTTTCCATTGATATCGTTTACACGCCCGACCAGGTAAGGGTCATTGCCTGCCTGGACTTCGGCAAAGCCAAGCAGGGTCGGAGTCTGGACTTTCATATGCACAGCCAGATTTGGAGCAATTTCATGTACATCATCGGCAAGCATCTGATACCAGCCGGCCATAAACTCATGGTTCCAGCGCACGCAGTCCAACCATCTGCCCATCGGGCTCTTTTCGGTCTCACCCTGGGCATACGGAAGCTTAATATCATCGAAACTCGCATAATCCGTATCCCAGCGATCATTCAGAGTTTTGATGTCGCCGTGCCTGTCCTTTAGCCATGCGTGCCAGTCGGCAACGGCGTAGTCAGAATTGTCACCAAAAACAGTCGGTTCATTGGCAAGACATATGCTGTGGAGCGCAGGGTGGTCCTTAATCGGTGTTATAAGCGCTGAAATGTGACGTTTGATCATTTCATGGCTGATCGGGTCACGATTGATATAGTGCAGGAACGCTGATGCGGACTTGCTTCGCATTTTATCCGTTACCCATCCCGGAACATAATGCGGGCTTATCAGCAGGTTCACGCAGACTCCCGACTTTTGAGCTCTGTCGAGGAGTTTCAGCAAATCGCGCGCAGGCTCATCATTCACCTTGTTCTCATCCGGCAGAGTGCTTGACGGCCCGATCTCGATCTGTATGATATTAGTCCCATAATTCGGCCATTTTTCCATATCGGCGCGAACCTGGGCAAAGTGACCGTATCCGGTGAAGAATACAGGACGCATCTCGCGACCTGGCTTACCCGGCGTGACCGTGGGCGCAATGAAAGAACTGCTCTTTATCACCGGGCGAGTATCACCGGTCCATCTCGGAACGGCTGCAAATGTTCGCTTACCCGCCAAAGCCTCGGACAACTCTTTATCCAGCCTTGATTTAATCAAGTCCATATCTGAAAGAGCATCGGATGCGCGCTTGACCTCGTTCTTGTCAGTATCTTCCATCGCGTAACCTATGAAGTTTTCGAGGACTGTATAGGTCACCATGGGATATGAAACATCCTGACCTCGGGACTTCAGTTGTTCAAGTTTAGCCCTTAAACCTGGTAGTTCATGTTCAAGACGCTGCAGACCGGCCTTCGTATATGACTGAGAATGGAACAGAATGTCGGTCTTGGCCGAAACGAGTTCCTTATCACCATCAAGGAGGCGAAGCGTAACCGTTCTCGGAGTGTACTTTGCGCTCTTTGAACTGCCGTCGACAACAATCCGGACCATACCCGGCTCCAACCTTACATTTTTAGTGATAATCTTGCTAGATGTAGATATCTTCGCTTCAAGAGTAGCATTGATGCTCTTGGGGACGTTCAGCAGGAAAGGCACGCTGAAGCTGCCCTCGGATAAAAGCTCCATGTCTCTACTCTCGGGCCACAATTGAAGAAAACTTGCTGTGCCGTTAGGAACCTGATCATACGTAGCGGATTCACCCTGTTCGAGCTTGAAATCATCAAGCCATAAGCCCTTGGTCGGAGACTCGGACTGAACAAATATGCCGAGATTGTTCTTATCGGCATCATCAGGAGTAAATGTCATTGAAAAAGGCAGCCAGAGGCCGCCGGTGGGCTGCAGAGTCACTCTGTAGCGCCAGCCCGCACCAGCGCATATGGAAGATACGCCCGTACCATTCGACTTGATCCATGCGCTGAGAGTATAGGGCTTGCCGGGCTCTACAACAACAGATTTGGTCAGTGTAAGAAGTCCCGTATACGGCGATTCAAGGGGAGTATTGTTCGTAATTCTTAAGGATTGCCGGCCGCTGACAGCAGTTGTTTTATCCAGTGTGCAGGTTGTGTCGGCGGTCCATCTTGTGCCCCAACTCCACCACTTGGCCGACCCGTTCCCACCAGGCTGTTCAAAACTGCCGTTGGGTATGAGATTCGGATTCGCTTCGGCAGACCTCACATTGACGGATGCAATATCCACGTCAGCGCCGTATGCGCATGTGCATACTACACACAAAGCAAAAAAAGTCGAAAGGAAACGGTACATCAAATGCCTCCATGTCTGTGTCCTGTCAGGTACCACACCTGCAGGTATCCCTAAAACATTTACGCGATAGCCCACCCGACTCCGCTAAATTTACATGCCAGTGTTTTATTCAGCTTCCACTTAGTGTTATTATGAAGAAAGGTGTAGAGCTTGTCAAGGAAACATTCGACTCGATCTGAGGGAGAAATCAGTGAAACTAGACACAACCAATATAAGGCTGCCGGGGAACTTACCGCCGGTAATCGGTACATGGTTTTGGTGGGAGAAAGAGTTTGAAGCGCAGGGATATCGTGCGTTTATCGATCATGCAGCAAAGCATTCTCCGTTTAATATCTTGACAACCAGTATCCGCGCTCCAAAAGAATTAACCGACCCTGCAGTAATCGAGCATATACGCCAGGCTGCGGTTTACGCGCGAGAGCGCGGAATAGGTCTGGCGATGGACCTGGATGCGCGGCTTGCGCGTTCATCTTTCATGGAAAAATACCCGAATGAACTTCAGGAAATGCTCCGAATCACTGAGATAAAACTACACTCCACGCAGCGCACAAAAGTCAGCATCAACCCCATATCTCTGGAAGACCACTATACGGTAGATAATACTCCATACGTAGCTATGTCAGGAAGCCTGATAAGAGTCTATTCATATATAAAGGGCTCCAGTGGGATCAAAGCAGGCAGCGTTTGCGATATCACGGATAATTGCGAGATTGAAGAAGAATCGCAATTGTGTGTAAGTGTCTCGCTTCCCGAAAGCGAGTCCGAAAAGGAAGTAGCTGCCTGCGTCATGGCCGCGTTTGCGCACTTTACGCCTGATGTTTTTGCTCCACATTTGTTAGAGTTCCAACGCGATATCTTAGACATGTATAAACACATTCCGTTAGCCGGTGCGTGCAAAGACGAATGGGGGTTTCCCCCATGCTTTAATGGCTGGCCGGAGAAAAACAACTTCTGGTTCTCAAGGTATCGAGCCGAGGCTTACCACAAGATCACAGGCGGGCGCGATCTTGTACGCGATTGCCTGCTGATGTATGCAGGCGAAGAAGGCAGGCAGGGCGAACGCGAGATGGCAATCAATCAGTTTATGCAAATGGCCTGGCAGCGCAATGGCGAGATCGAAGCCGACTTCTACGACGCCGTAAAGCAGACATGGGGACCCTCGGCTCTTGTGTGCACCCACCCTACCTGGTGGCCGGTGCCGGATTCGCATGAGATCATGAAAAACGGCCTTCACTGGTGGGTGGCAAAACGCGACTATGCGCAGACAGATGAGATAACCCCGCATTGCGTGCGTACGGCTCTGGCAAAGAAATGGGGCAGCCCGCTCTGGTACAACATGTTCTACTCCAGCAACAAATATGACTACGCCAGAGAGTTGTGGTCGAACTGTCTGGCAGGGGGGCGGGTTAATTATCATCCTGTATTTCCCCTTCCAGATGGTATATCACCGGACTCGGAGCAGGTCGATATTTTACAAGGCAGACTTATGCGCGCAGAGAGCCGCATTCGCATGCTCAATTTCATAACAAAGGCTCCGCTGGATTGCCCAGTTGCTGTTGTATTCGGTCATGCATGTGCAATGAACTGGGCCGGGCCCGGCTACGACGATGTCGGGCTAAAACTTGCCGAAGAGCTTTGGAAAGCTGGTTACCCGGCTGACTTGATACCGACGGATGAGATAGACAGCGGCAGTCTTAAGTTAGGCGAAGACGGCTGCGTGCGATATGGCGCCCAGGCTTACTCGACGCTGATCATATATCATCCCGAGTATCAGGGAAACAGTCTGGCCGATTTCATAAACAGAGCATCTACCGGCAAGACTAAACTCTTCTATAACGGCTTCTGGACAAAAGACTTTTCAGGCAATCGGTTCGATGCGAGCCGGGCTCTTTCCGGGCTGCAGGCTCTGCCGGATGATCTGACTGAAGCAGCGCGAATGGTCGCCGATTATCAGCGCAGTGCAGGTGTCGAGCAGCAGACCCCTTCTGTTGACACACAGAACGCCGTATGGTTCAAATATGCAGCGCCGCCGGTGAAAGGCCATTGCCGCCTGCTGGATGGAACGCATGTATTTGTATCCGCTGAAAATGATCCTGAAGGAGACCCTATCATCGAAACAATTTCGATAGGCGGACACCAGATAGATATAGATACAATTGGTCTTTCTGCAGTAAAGCTGGATGCTGATGGTAATGTGCTTGCTGTGGCTGCCGGTGGGTTAAAATTACTGAGCGGTGGTGGGTTGGATATCCGGCTGGAAGACAGGGTAGATATTGCTCTCTGGAAAGATGAGCAGGACAACATGCACGCAGCGATCCAGGGGCTTTATGGCGAGATACCCGATAGTCTGGCTGAGATTACAACTGACTGGACAATACTATCCCTGCCCGAAGTATAGCATGGAGTATCGGGATATGATATCCCGCATTTCTGTTTCAAAATATAGGCGGCGAGTTCGAATCTCGCCGCCTATCTGTTCAAGTAATCAATGAAAAACCGTATATTGAAAAGTGAACTTCTAAATGAGCATTCATGCTTTCCACTTTCAGCTTTCCACCGTTTTTTCTATTTCTTTATTTTCAGCAGCCGCACATCCAGAGGCTTAAGAGTCATCAAGCCCGACACTTTCTGGCCGGTAAGCACATCTACTGCCTTAACATCTTTTCCGTTTGAAAGCAGCTTAATAGTGACAGGAGTATTCATATAGTTGCACAAATTAACAACTGTCCCATTCGCTGTCTTGGCTTCTCGCCACTCCACTCCCCAGACTGCATTGCCCTTTGCGTCCACAACCATTATCTTTGGACAGACTTTCCATGCAGCCAGCTTTGGCTTAAGAGCCTTATAAATATCTCTTTCCCATACGTCTTTCCTACTGAACGGGATTACTTCGCCCTTAATGGACCCACTTCTCGGTCTGTTATACTCATCGTATGCCAGGCACTCACTGCCCAACATAACAATATGGCCTTTATATTTTTTCAGAGTATTAAATGCCGCGTTGGATATATGTTTTGCGTTGGGAATGCAGAGCACCGATCCCTTCGGTAAAATACCGTCCTCCAACTGCCGCTCAGTGATAAAGCCTACTTTCATGCCGAAGAAGTTGAGCGCAAGATAGGTCCTGAACATACATCTGTCGCACTCCTCTTTATCATAGATGAGCGCGCTGGTGTCATGCAGAATATAAACCTGCGCCGGAGACTGCTGAATGGCAGTAACCTCATATGCGGCACGGTTTAGATCGCAGTTAACGATTCCCACAGCTCTTGCGCAAGCGGGCCGGTGCATGATGTTGCCGTATAGGTCGTCAGTAGGATTGAAAGCGCGCTGCCACACCCATATTGTGGTTGCGCTCTGTCCGTGGATCGCTTGCTGCCAGAGAGCGGTGCGAACATGCTCGGCAGGCACGACTCTGGTGTCGCGGTCCCGAATTATGTGATTTTCAGAATTGAAGACAGGTGCATCTTTTACCGACCTCAGCAGATCATAGTAAATGCCGTTCTCCAAGAACGAGCTGTTATAGTCTTCTTTCTTATCAAAGTCATAGTAGTTAGTGCCGTCGTTGCCGTCGATATCGAAAATCTTGCCATAAAGATAGGCATCGTTACCGCATTTGAGCTCAGCAGCAGAGCCCAGGGTAAAACACTGAACCTTGGCTTGTGTGGGTAAGTTTGGAGCGACCTCATGAACCGCATCAGACAGCATCTTATGCCACTGCGCAAAGAACTCCTGGTTCCAGCGGACAAACTCCGCCCACCTGCACATAGGATTTTGAGCGTTCGCTTCGTCGAACGGATTAGGAACTGTTATATCTTCAAAGCCGGCATAACTGGTTCCCCACAGATTATTGAGTGTGGCTATATCCCCATGGCGATCTTTTAGCCAGGCACGAAACTGAACATTTGCATATTCGCACGGCTCCTCGACATTGCGTGGTTCATTTGATACACATATACTGTTCAGAGCCGGATGATCCTTGATCGGCCCAACAACCAGTTTGACATAGCGCTTGAGCAGTTCCTGACTCTCGGGAGCATGCAGGCACATAGGTAGAAAATATTCCCGGTGCTTCTTTAGCTCAGGATACTTGCTGAACATCCAGTTCGGAAAATAGTGCGGACTGAGCAGAAGATTGACTGCAACACCTGCCTTTTGCGCTCTATCCAGAGTTTTCAGCAGACCTGCGCTGGGGTCATTAACCTTCCCCTCCTCTGGAAACACATTCCAGGGACCAACCTCAAACTGAATAATGTTAGTTCCATAGTTCGGCCATTTTTCTATGTCATCCTGAACCTGCCCGAAGTGGCCATAACCATTGAAGAAGACCGGACGCATCTCGCGACCCGACTTACCAGGAATTGTTGTGGGAGCAATAAAAGAGCTGCCCTTGATTACCGGCCTGGTATCACCGGTCCATCTTGGAACAGCGTGGAATTTGCACTTGCCGGCTAAAGCTGCAGATATATCCGACTGGAGCTTGCGCTGTATCCATTGAAGCTCGGAAAGCTGATCTACCGCACGCTTCATCTCGCCATGATCGACTTCCTCCCTGGAATAGCCTACGAAGTTTTGCAAAACCGTATAGCTCACCATAGGATAGGAGATATCCTGGCCGCCGACTCTTAACTCGTCCAAATTGGCCTTTATGGACGGCAGCGAACTTTCGATAGCCAGCAGGCCATCTTTTATGGTTGCAGCCTGAGCCGCTGTAGCGTCAATCTTGGCTTCATCCGCAATAGCAACTATTGGGCATGCGAAGCACAGGGCAATCGCAATCAAAAGAAATCTGTACATTTAATTACCTCACTCTCAATAGCCGAACTTCCAGCGGCTGGAGCTTTATTATAGCCGCTACCGATTTACCGGTGAGCACATCAGTCGTGTTAGCAGCCTTACCTTTGTATATTAGCTTAACACTAATAGGTTTATTTAGATAGTTGATAATATTGACAACGGTCCCGTTCGCAGTATTGGCTTCTCGCCACTCAACTCCCCAGACCGGGCTGCCGTTCTCGTCCACCAACTCTGCCTTCGGACAGACTTTCCAGGCATTCAGCTTGGCCATCAATAAATTATGGACATCTCTTGCCGGATTGTCTTTTCTGGAAAACGGAATCACGTCACCCGAAAGCTTTTCGGACCTGGGATTATCGAACTCATCATATGCCAGAGACTCATTGCCCAGCATTATAACATGACCCTTGTATTTCTTAAGCGCGCTGAACGCTGCATTCGAGATATGTCTGGCATTAGGTATGCACAAGACCGAAGTGGTCGGGACCAGACCCGCCTCCAACTGCCGCTCGGTCACAAAACCGATCTTAAGTCCGCAGAAGTTGAGCGCGATATACGTTCTGAACATGCACCTGTCGAACTCTTCTTTATCATAAATCAAAGCGCTGGTGTCATGCAAAATAAGAACCTGCGGCGGAGCCTGCTGCAGAGCAGTGACCTCGTATGCGGCGCGGTTCAGGTCAAGGTTAACTATCCCCACTGCCCGTGCGCACCCAGGCCGTTGCATTATGCTGCCGTACAGATCGCTGCCATGGTCGAACGTGCGCTCCCACACCCAGATAGTGGTCGCGCTCTGCCCATGGATCGCCTCCTGCCATAGAGCGGCACGAATATGCTCCGGCGGCACATATCTGGTCTCGCGGTCACGAATAATGTGGTTTTCGGAATTGACGACCGGAGCGTCCTTTACAGACCTCTGCAGATCGTAATATATGCCGTTCTCCAACCATTCGTTGGCATATCCGTCCTCATCGCCACCGAAGGCATAGTAGCAGTTGCTGTCATTGCCGTTGATATCGGAAATAGTCCCATACAGATAAGCGTCATTGCCGCACTTCAATTCGCTTGCGCATCCAAAAGTCATACTCTGAACCTTGGCATGCACCGGCAACTTCGGCGCAACTTCATGAACTGCGTCGGCAAGCATCTTGTGAAAGGCAGTGAAATATTCCTGGTTCCATCGGACAAAATCAGCCCATCGCCCCATAGGCTTTTCGGCATCAGCGCCCGCAAACGGGTTCGGAACCGTTATCTCATCAAAACTGGCATAAGTGGTTCCCCAACGACTGTTCAGAGTTGCAATATCACCGTGACGAGCCTTAAGCCAGGTGCGGAACTGCTCATCGGCATATTTACACGGCTCCTCGACATTGCGCGGCTCATTGGAGATACAGATACTCTGCAGCGCGGGGTGATCCTTGATCGGCTCGACGACCAGTTTGACGTATCGCTTGAGCAGTTCCTGAGTCTCAGGCGCATGCAGGCACATCGGAAAGAAATACTCACGCGCTTTTCTGAGTTCGGGGTACTTCGCGAACATCCAATCTGGAAAATAGTGTGGGCTGAGCAGGAAATTCACTGCCACACCTGCCTTTTGCGCCCTGTCCAGGATTTTCAATATACCCGGGCTTGCATCGACCACTTTTCCCTCTTCAGGAAACACGACTGTGGGACCGGTCTCAAACTGGATAATATTGGTGCCGTAGCTCGGCCATTTTTCGATGGACTCGCAGACCTCTGAAAAGTGACCGAAGCCGTTGAAGAACACAGGCCTCATCTGGTGACCCGGCTTGCCGGGCGTTGTAGTAGGCGCAATAAAAGAGCTGCCTTTGATGACAGGACGAGTGTCTCCAGTCCATCTGGGTACCGCGGGGAGTTTGCATTTGCCGGACAGAGCATCTGACATATCCGATTCGAGCTTGCGCTTTATCCATTCCATATCGGAGAGAGCATAAGACGCCCTTTGGACCTCATTCTTATCGACATCTTCTTTTGCGTAGCCGACAAAGTTCGCCAGCACAGTATAGCTCACCATCGGGTAAGATATATCCTGACCTCCGGCCTTGAGCTTGTCCAGATCGGCCTTGATGGACGGCAGCGATTTCTCTATAACATCCAGGCCGGACTTTATCTGTGCTGCGCTTTTCGCGTCGGCGGCAGCTTCATCAGCCCAGGCGGATGCCTGGCAGACGGCAAATATAGCTATCGCAATCAATAATAATCTGCGCATTACTTTCCTCCGGTCTGTGCGATCTTCAGCAGCCGGACTTCGAGAGGCTGGAGCTTTATTACGCCCGAAACGGACTTGCCCGTAAGCACATCCACTGCTTTCACGGCCTTGCCGCCACTTGATAGTTTGACGTTTTCGGCATTATTTAGATAGTTGCACATATTGACAATCGTTCCGTTTGAGGTACACGCTTGCAGGTACTCGACACCCCAGACAGGCTTGCCCTTTGCATCAGTCAGCTTTACTTGATTTTTTACATTCCAGCCAGGCAGCTTGGATAATAGCGACTTCCATAAATCGTCTGCGTAAGTCTTGCCGGGAGTATACTCAATAATATCCGAAGCAAGCTTTGTCTGCCTCGACTGGCCATATTCGTTATATGCCAACGGCTCGCCTCCCAGAGTCACCAACCTGCCCTTATATCCATGCAGTGTCTTGAACGCCGAATCGGATAAATAAGAGGCATTAGGTATAAACAACACCGGCGCGCTGGGCATGATCCCATCTTCCAACTGGCGTTCAGTCACGAATCCTATCTTCACGCCTGTAAAGCTCAGCGCCATATATAGCTTCATCGCGCAGGGGCTGTAACCGTCCCCATCGAGAGTGAGCGCGCTGGTATCGTGCAGAATTTGCACCTGCACGGGAGTCTGCTGGATTGCGGTGACCTCCTTCGCTGCACGGTTCAAATCGCAGTTGACTATCCCGACCGCTCTCGCGCATGCTGGCCGGTGCATTATGTTGCCATAAAAGTCGCTGGCCTGGTCAAGTGTGCGCTCCCAGACCCATATAGTTGTGGCGCTCTGGCCGTGAATAGCCCCCTGCCACAGCGCCGCTCTTACTTGCGACGCAGGTACATATCTGGAGTCCTTATCCCCCATTATGTGGTTTTCTGAATTGAAGACCGGAGCATCCTTTACCGATCTTTGAAGATCATGTCCCCTGGCTTCAGTCATCCAGCCCTGAGCAAAATCGCCGCTGCCGAAATTGCACCAGTCCATTGTGTCGTTGCCGTTGATGTCGCACACACTCCCAAAAAGATATGCATCTACCCCGAACCTTATACTGTTAGGATCAGAGAATGTATATGTCATAGCTTTGGCATGAACGGGGACATTGGGAGCTGCGGCATGCACGGCGTCGGCAAGCATCTTGTGCCAACCCGCGAAGAACTCTTGGTTCCAACGGACGTAGTCCACCCATCTACCGATCGGTTTCTTGCAGTCTGCGTCGAACGGGTTAGGGAGCTTTACATCATCAAAGCTCGCATAATTCGTCTGCCATCTGGCATTTAGTGTGGCGATATCGCCGTGACGCTTCTCGAGCCAGCTATGCCAGCCAAGCTCGGCATATTCACATGGCTCTTCCACATTGATCGGTTCATTGGAAATACATATGCTGTGCAGAGCAGGATGATCTTTGATCGGTGTGACGACTGCCGAGATATATTTCTTGAGCAGTTCCTGGCCGTCCGGGTCATGCGTACAATATTGTATAAAGCTCTCACGTTTCTTTTTCAGGTCAGGATATTTCTCATATGCCCAAGCAGGCATGTAGTGCGGGCTCAGCAGGAGATTGACGGCAACTCCGGCGCTGCGCGCCCTGTCAAGCAGTTTCAGCACCGAACGAGCAGGCTCGTCATTCACAACTCCGTCGGACGGCAGCACATTACCAGGAGATGTTTCCATCTGAATAATATTTGTGCCGTAGCCGGGGAATTTCTCCAGATCGCTTTGAACCTGGCTGAAGTGACCGTAACCGGTAAAGAAGACCGGGCGAACCTGCCGCCCCGGTTTGCCTGGTGTGGTCGTGGGTGCAATGAACGAACTGCCCTTTACGACCGGACGTGTGTCGCCCGTCCATCTTGGGACCGCTGGGAACTTGCGCTTACCCGCAAGAGCCTCGGAGACATCCGTTTCGAGTCTTGTCAGGATGGCCTTCATATCGTTTGCTTGCTCGATCATGCGCTCTGCCTCGCCCTTCTCGCCGTCCTCCCGAGCATAACCGACAAAGTTTTCGAGCACGGTGTATGAGACTTGAGGGTAAGATATGTCCTGGCCGCGGGCATTAAGCAGTTCCAGATTGGTCTTGAGGCCGGGCAGCTTCTGATCTATCTCATCGAGGCATGCCTTTGCGTACTTCTCTGAATAGAACCTTACATTCGTGCTTGCCGATGCTGTCTGCTTACCTTCGATCAAGCGGAGGTTTACCTGTCTGGGGATAAAGACGGCGCTAGCCGCCAAACCGTCCACATCTATCTGATATATCCCCCTTGCCAGGCTGACCATCCGGCTGATGCGCGACTTGGACGTCGAGATACTCGCTTCGAGTGTACCGGAAATGTCTTTGGGGACGTAAAGGACAAAAGGAACAACAAACTCCCCTTCGCCATTCACCTGCATATGGCTGCTTGCCGACCACAGCCCAACCCTGTCGCTCAACTCATCGGGAACAGCGTCAAACGTGGCGCGCGGACCTGCTTCGAGCTTCACCTCATCGAGCAATATGCCTTTAGTCGCACTCTCGATCTGAAAATACGTATGAACCTCTTTGCTCAGCTCACCGGGCACAAACGTGAGCGAAAAAGGCTCCCACTTACCGCCCGTCGGCTCCAGGCTCAGCCTGTATTGCCACGCATTGCCCGTGATAATCGATGCAAGCCCGGGGTCGGTCGTCTTCGCCCATGCGCTTATGGTGTACAGCTTGCCCGGCTCGATCTTAATGATGCCGGAACCCGTCAGCAGAGCGGTATATGCTGCCTCCATCGGAGTAGTGCTAACAAATTTCAGCGACCTCTGCCCACCGGCAGCCGATGCTGTGTCTAAAACACAACTTGCATCAGTGTTGTTTCTATTCCAGCTCCAACCGGTTGGAAAAGAATTCTCTCCGATCTGCTCGAAGCCGCCGTTTGCAATGAGATTGGCGTTGACGCTGTTGGGGCGAACGCTGATTGCAGCCAGCTTGACATCGTCACCATTGGCGGCGCAGCAAGCCATGCCTAGTATTGTTGCAATAATAAGAAATCGATACACGTATTCACCTCATAACCCGCGGGCTTAGTTGTTTGCCTTCAGCAGCCTATAGTCGAGCGGCTCAAGCCGAAGAATTGACACACTCTTGCCTGTGAGCACGTCAACAGCTTTTATCTCTTTTTCATTTGAGCTGAGCTTGACGCAAACAGGCTTGTTAAGATAATTGCATAGGTTAATCACTGTGCCGCCGGATATAATGGCCTCTTTGGACTCCACACCCCAAACCGGATTGCCCTTCGCATCCACCAGCTCTATATTTGGGCTCACACCCCACTCTGAGAGCTTGGCAAGCAGCGACTTCCATAGATCGTGAGCTGTTGTCTTTGTCGGGGTATACGGCATTGTGTCTGCAGAAATATTCATATCTCTGCGACGGCCATATTCGTCGCAGGTAAGCAGTCCATCGCCGACCATTACTACGCGGCCCTTGTAGTTTTGCAGTGTGCGAAATGCCGCATCAGATAAATGCCTGGCGTTAGGCACAAATACAACCGGTGCGGTCGGCAATATTCCGTCTTCCAACTGCCTCTCAGTGATATAGCCTATCTTGACGCAGCAAAATCCCAGAGCCATATATGTCTTGATCGAGCATGTGTCATAGCTTTCGCCTTCATAGACAGATGCGCTCGTATCTTGTAGAATCTGCACCTGCGCAGGAGCCTGTTGCAAGGCCGTAACCTCATATGCTGCTCGGTTAAGATCGAGGTTTACCAAACCTGCGGCGGCGGCGCATGCCGGGCGGTGCATTATGCTACCCGCGAAATCATAGAGCCTGTCGAATGTGCGCTCCCAGACCCAGATAGTAGTTGCGCTTTGGCCGTGAATCGCCTCCTGCCAGAGAGTCGTGCGAACCTGCGCTCCCGGAATGTATCTGATCTCCTTGTCACCTATCGGATGGTTCTCCGAGTTGAAAACAGGAGCATCCTTTACAGACCTCTGCAGATCGTGACCCCTGGTGTGCTGCATCCAGCCCTGGGCGAACTCTCCGCGCCCGAAGCTGTACCAGTTCATGCTGTCGTTGCCGTTGATGTCTGTCGCCTGGCTATACAGATAGGCGTCATTACCGAAGTCTGCATACATATAATCGAGCGTTGTAAATGTCTGGACCTTGGCATGCACGGGCAGATTCGGCGCGACCTTATGAATAATATCACCAACCCACTTGTGCCAGCCTGCCAAAAACTCCTGGTTCCAGCGAACACAGTCCAAACGTCTGCCTGCCGGATTATCAGGGTCCTTGTCATTATACGGCAGTTTGATATCATCAAAGCTCGCGTAGTTTGTCCCCCAACGGCTGTTGAGAGTATTGATATCACCGTGGCGCTTAGCAAGGTACGCATGCCAGTCTCGAACCGCATACTCGCTGGTATCTCCGCCATAGCCCGGCTCGTTTGTTAGGCATATGCTGTGAAGAGCCGGATGGTCCTTTATAAGCGGGATCAATTCCTGCAAGTAGCGTTCGGTCAGTTCCATGCACTCAGGCGAGCGCAGATAATGATCCGCATCACCGCCGCGCGCGCGAATCTTCTGGACATCCCACGCGGGAATCCACGGCAGGCTTATCAGCACATTAGCTGCGACCCCTGCCTTTTGAGCACGATCCAACAAATCCCTGATCGACCTGGAATGGCTTGCATCGACTCTGCCCTCCTCGGGAAATACACACCAGGGTCCGGCAATAATTTGAACTATATTGATGCCATAGTTGGGGAATTTTTCGATATCCGCCTGCACCTGGCTGAAGTGACCGTAGCCCGTAAAAAACACCGGTCTCATCTCACGTCCCGGTTTGCCGGGCGTGACTGTCGGCGCTATGAACGAACTGCTTTTTATTATGGGGCGTGTGTCTCCCGTCCAGCGAGGGACCGCAGCGAACGTAAGCTTACCGTCCAGCGCTTGAGTCAGTTCCTGCTCAAGCTGGGTCTCCATCTTCTCCATATCATATAGCTGCAGCACAGCGCGTCTGAGCTCGTCCTTGTCCGCGTCCAACTCGGCGTAACCGGTGAAGTTCTCCAGAACAGTATAGCTCACCATCGGATAGGATACGTCCTGCCCGCGCTTTTTCAGTTCGTCGAGTTTGGCCTTCAGACAAGGCAGCTTCTGCTCCAAGCTCTGCAAATGAAACTTGGTATACGCATGAGAATAAAACTGAACACTTGTCGCAGCCGCGGCAAGTCCGTGTTTGCCGTCAAGAAGACGGACTTTTACGATCCTCGGCTGATATCCTGCGCTGATCGAACTGCCGTTTACTGTAATCCGATAAATTCCCGGCTTCATATTCACTCGCTGCAGAATTTGCTTCCTGGATGTGGAAAGGCTTACATCTACTGTTCCGGAAAACATCTTGGACACTTTGAGGGCAAACGGCACACTGAACGCGCCGTCAGTCATGACTTCAACGTTTTTACTTTCCGGCCATACCTGAACCGATTTTGCCGGTTCACCGGGAAGAGCATCGTATGTAGCGCAGCCGCCTTCCTCGAACTTGACATCGTCAAGCCACAGACCCGTTGTCGGGCTTTCAATCTGCAGGAACGGGCTGAAGCTCGTATCCGCTTTGTCCGCGCTAAATGTCACCGACACAGGCTCCCATTTGCCGCCAGTATTCGGAAGCAGCGCACGATACCGCCAGCCTTTGTCGCCGCATATCAGACCGAGCATCGCATCATTCGATTTGACCCATGCGCTCAGGGTATAGGTCTTGCCGGGTTCGATCACAATATCTTTGGTCATCGACAGCAGCGCCGTATGGCCCGGTTCGAGAGGAACAGTGTTTGTAAACTTCAGGCACCTCTTCCCACCAATAGCCGTGCTCTCATCCACGATGCAGACGGCATCCGTATTACGCTTGTTCCAGTTCCAGCCAATCGGCATTCCGTTCGCATCAATAGACTCGAAACCGCCGTTAGGCAGCAGATTGACGTTCACCTTTGCGGGTTGCACTTTAATAGACGAAAGGCGCACATCATCGCCGTATGCGATAGCGCAGCATGCGCAAAGCAGAAAAACCGCCAGAGACAACACTCTTTTGGTCATTATTGATTCCTCACTCTCAAAAGCCGCGTCTCAAGCGGCTGGAGCTTAGTTACTCCCGACACGATCTCACCTGTCAGGACATCGACGGCTTTCACGCCCTTTCCTTTTATATGGAGTTTTACGCTGACCGGGTTATTCAGATAATTGCACATATTGATTAGAGTCCCATCGGCTGTATCGGCCTGACGCCACTCTACTCCCCACACATAGCCGCCCTTGTCGTCCAGCACCTCCACGCGAGGTCGTAAATTCAGTTTGACCGTCTCAGAGACGAGCGATTTCCACAAATCGTGCAGGGCAGTTGCCCTACTATATAATATGGAAGTAGAAGCGAGTCGATCCGACCTTGGCTTATCGTATTCATCAAACCCAAGTGATTGGTCGCCCAGCATAACTATTCGACCCTTATAATTCTTCAATGCTGCAAACGCCGCATTCGAGAGATGCCTGACGTCCGGCACAAAGAGCACCGATGTTTGGGGCATAATGCCGCCCTCCAATTGCCTTTCGGTGACGAACCCGACCTTGACGCCGCTAAAGTCCAGAGCGGTATAGAGGTTCTTAAAACAAGACTCATATCCTCTCTCGCGATACGCCATTGCGCTGGTTGAGTGCAGAATCTGCACCTGGAAAGGAGCCTCCTGCAGCGCAGTGACCTCTTTGGCTGCACGGTTCAAATCATTATTTACTATGCCGACTGCTCTTGCACAGGCAGGCCGATACAAGATGCATCCGTAAAAAGGCCTCGCCTCTATATCCGGAGAATCCGCAGTCTCCCAGACCCACAGAGTAGTAGCGCTCTGACCGTGGATTGCCTGCTGCCACAACGCCGTATGAATGTGCCGGGAAGGAACTGTCCTGTAATCCTCCTCCCACATAATGTGGTTTTCTGAATTGTATATAGGAGCGTCTTTCATCGATCTCTGCAAGTCGTAAGTGAGAGCGTTCGAGAGCCATTCGCTTGCAAACTGCTGCTCACCGTATGTGTAAACATTGATGCCGTCGTTGCCGCTTATATTCATGATCGACGAATATAGATAAGGATCGTTGCCGTAAATAACCTCGGGAGTGGTCCACATGGTCGTCGACTGGACCTTGGGATGAACGGGCAGGTTCGGCGCAATGGCATGAACCGCATCCGCCAGCATCTTGTGCCAACTCGTGAAGAACTCCTGGTTCCAGCGAATATAGTCCGACCATATTGGCGTCGGGACCTCATGCTCCAGCTTGAACGGATCGGGAAGCTCTATATCGTCAAAACTTGCATAATGAGTCCCCCAATGGGAGTTGAGAGTAGCGATATCACCATGACGAGTTTTAAGCCATACGCGCCACTCGCTTGTCGCATACTCGCACGGCTCCTCTTCATTTTGAGGCTCATTGGAAAGACATATGCTGTGGAGCGCCGGCTTATCCTTGATCGGATTTATTATCAGCGCTATATGACGCTTGAGCAGTTCCATCCCCTTAGGAGAGTGAAGACAATACTGAATGAAGCCCTCACGCTTTTTCCTAAGCTCGGGATACTTGGTGAACATCCAGTCGGGTATGTAGTGAGGAGAAAGCAGGAGATTGACTGCAACCCCGGCTTGCTGTGCCCTGTCGAGAGTTTTTACCAGTCCAGCGCCGGGATCATTGACTTTGCCTTCATCTCGAAAAACGTCCAAAGGCACAATTTCCATTTGAATGATGTTTATCCCATAACCTGGAAACTTCTCGATATCCGATTGAGCAAGGGCAAAGTGACCGTATCCGTTGAAAAAGACCGGGCGCATATCACGACCAGGCTTTCCGAAGGTGGTTGTGGGCGCGATAAAAGAACTGCCTTTGATAACGGGACGGGTGTCACCGGTCCATTTTGGCACAGATGGAAATACAAGCTTGCCCGCCATTGCCCTACTCAAATCACTGCTTAGCTGCTTTTCAATTTGATCCAGATCCGATAGCTGTGAAATTGCGCGCTTTGTGCGGCCGTTGTCGACATCTTTGACGGCATAGTCGGTTGAGTTTTGCAGCACACTATAGCTCACCATTGGATAGGAAGCATCCTGCCCGCGCGCTTTTAGCTGTCCGAGTTTTGCCATTAGTCTTGGCAATTTTTGCCCAAGTGCTTTGAGGCGAGACTTCGCATACGGCGTAGAATAAAACTGAACGTTTGCGTAAGCCGAGGATATCACTTTGTTTGCTTCCAGAAGCCGCAGTGTGATTTTTCTCGTACCATATTCCGCGCTATCCGACATGCCATTCACGACTATCCTAGAAAACCCCGGCTTCAGGTCAACACGCTTTGCGAAGCTCTTGCCGGACATGTCGGCCTCAATCACACCCAAAAAAGCCTTTGGAACACACACTAAGAAAGGAACGCTGAAAGCGCCCTCAGTCAATATTTCTATATCTCTGTTGTCCGCACAGAGACGAAAGCCAGGCCTCGAACCAGGGCTGGGATTGCTGAGAGCGGCGCTGCCGCCCTGCTCCAGCCTTATGTCATCGAGCCAGACACCGTTTGTCTCGCCCCTGGAAAGAATGCTTATCTCGAAGTCTTTGTCTTTTTCTGTGGGGGTGAATGTGCAAGATACACGCTCCCATTTACCGCTTGTTGCGGGAATGGAGATACGGTATTTTAGATCCATGTTGCCAAATATACGGGTAAAACCCGGATTATACGATTTGGTCCATGCGCTTAGTGTATATTGTCTGCCGGGTTCAAGTGAAATAGGCTTGGAAACAACAATCTGAGCGTTAATACCAGCCTGTGCAGGAGTGGTATTTGTAATCTTGAGAGAAATACGTCCATCCAGAGCCGATTTTGTATCGACTTTGCAGGATGCATCTACATCGCCCTTGTCCCATCGCCATCCTTTGGGCATGCCGCCCGCTTCCAACTCTTCGAAGCTGCCGTTTGAAACAAGGTTGACATTGGACTGGCAGGATTGTATATCAATTGAGGAGAGGCTTACCTCATCACATGAAACGCTTGGGAACGTGAGAAGGGCAAGAAAGAGAAGACAATACACCAAATCTACCTCCATGTAGGGCTAAACTAAAAACCTTTGCAATGACTGTGTACAGCCGCCGTAAATTCGGTCGGCGCTCACAGTGTGGCATATTGATGAGGCTTTGTCAATACATTCAGAGCTGCCGACTAAAAATCAATAATCACCATTGACAATTTGCTGCAATCAACCCATAATGCAAATGGTAAGCTGCCGGGATCAATATAATATGTGCGTTAGTGTGTGGTTGTGGGCGCTATTACACATATATGGGTATCCCTGGAAAATCGGTTCTAATGTGCTGGCAGGCAATTTGGACCGGGGTGGGCAAGTCTGACTCTAAGATCAGACCATAGTTCACGAAAAGAGGGATTAATATGGGGAAAAAGCATCAAGGTTTCACACTTATCGAACTGCTGGTTGTTATTGCAATTATAGCAATACTGGCAGCAATTCTGTTTCCGGTGTATACAGGCGCAAAAGAACAAGCTAACAAAACCAGGTGTCTCAACAACATGTCTCAGATCAGCAAAGCAATAAGCATGTACTGCGATGACAATAACGGCAACACGCCATTTGCATGGAATACTACTCAGGGGATGGGTATATGGACAAATAGCACATGGAGGACCCGCCTGGAAGGCAAATATCTGAAAAACCACTCCGTGTTGTTGTGTCCGGTACAGGTACATACTATAAAGCCACAGCATTATGATGCGGCTGATATAAATGCCAAAGGAATGCCTGGTCCTCTGATAACCGGCCACTATGGAATCAACGTCTACATTACAATGAATAATGGGGGCTCAGCATACGTTGGATACAGAAAAATTACCACTGTCCCTCAACTTACCAGAACTATTCTAGTATCCGAAAATATAGACGGTGACTGGTCCGCGGAGCCATGGAGTAATGGGGCAACTGGCGACGATGGAGAGTTTTACTATTATCATTCCGGCGGATCCAACAAGGGCGGGAATTTCTGCTTCTGCGATGGGCATGTCTCGTTCATGACAGTAGCAAAGACTGAGTCCGATGGCTACTATTATTGGCGCATACTTAAGGGCTGATCACGTAATATGCAAGTTCAGGCCGGAACTATCTCCGGCCTTTTAAGTTTTTGAACAGTCACCCGGGGATAAGACACTACGTCACTATATCAATCCAAATCGACTATCCTGCCGGACGTAGTAGTAATAACTGTAGTGCCTATCGAGTTATCCAGCGCTCCCCAGACTATAACCGTATCTCCCTGATCGATTCCGCTGAAGCCTGGAGCGATAACCTTTACCATATTACCGCCACCGTCATCCACCCAGAATGAATTGGCGCCGTCTGGAACAAACTTTCCCCAAACCATAAACCATTTCTGCAGGGCGGCGGTTCCAGTGACGCTGTCTGCCGCGCCTCGGTTGTTGACTCCGTAAGGAACAGTCGCTGCTGCAACGGCATACCAGCCTTTTGCTACTCTCTGCCGACCTGTTGAGTTCAGATGACCGCCGTCGGAGGTATAACTGCTGAAAAGCCTCTGATAAGTATTGCCGCCATACTGAAAAGTCTGCTCTACTCCATTAGGATCGTGAGCCTCAATATCGGCAATATCCAGCAGCAGTTTCTTGTTTATGCAGCAATATGCTCTAACGGCATCGTTATACTGGTTTCTAAGCACATTGTCCGAATCTTCTGAGGTCATCAACGGCATAGTCGTATATACAAAGATCGTTTTGGGACTATACGTCTCCAGCCCCGACATAACAGATAAGTACTGGGAAGCACTCGCATTTTGGTCTATATAGCAGAGTTTGTCCATACACAAATCCACACTCGGGTAGCGCCAACCTGCCAATCTGACTGAGTTATCGAATATGGTAAACTTAGACGACCAGCCGGGGTTTCCGCGATTGCATTCGTAAATACAGCCCGACGTTGTGGGACTGGGAGGAGCAGACGCCTGCATGCCGGAATAGCCAACGCTGGATACCGTCAGTTGATAGCGGTTTTTGTTCATACTGTGAAGATCGTTCATGCCGTCTATCATGTTGGCTCCGACTGATGCATGTGTGAAGAACCACTTCTGACGGCCCACTGAATCCATCACAGACTGTGGTGTTTTGTCCACCAGGTCAACCGCAGTATGGTCAATGATCTGACATTGAGCGGCTGTCGCCATCATTAAGACAAGTATTGACAAGCGTAACACACATCTCATATTTGCCTCCATTGATTTCAGATGCAGCATTATAGCATGGAGACACATATATTCAATTCCGTCACACACAAAATAGCCTACTGTTCTTGATGAACAGCAGGCTATTTTCAAATAAAACCTGGCGACGATCTATTTTCCCGGGGCCTAACGCCCAAGTATTGTCGACCCTGGTGGGCTTAACTTCCGTGTTCGGAATGGGAACGGGTG